>NZ_JASGCA010000014.1:0-98262 GCF_030449715.1 Bacillus sp. LB7 | reverse complement strand
CCCTTTAGGGTTTGGTCAGTAACAAAGGCTTTCAGCCGCAGAGAAAACCACCCGTTAGCACGGGTGGTTATTATTTGGTCTTGATCCGTTTATGTCCCTCATTCCCCGCAAAATACCTTTTAACCGCGTGTATTTTTTCCTCAGCTGTCAATTCAGCCATAAAAAAACTGCACCATCCAATGCTAACAAAAGGGGGCAGTTCAAATTCCCGGCGGTCTTTTTCGTTAAAAAACAGGAACCGCAGCTATGACCGTTCAGACAACCTGCTTTACTATTTTTTAACAAAATCTTTATCTGAATAAAATAAAAAATAGTTCAAGATTAATATATAGCCTAAACAGATTGCCTTATTTTTAATGTAGGGGACAGTGTCACGACTTCCCGCTGTAAGCCGCTTTCCCCATTCAGAAGGTTTATCATTGCACATACGGCTTTTTGAGCCAGCTCTTCAACAGGAATATCGATTGTCGTGATTTCCGGATCGGTCACCTCACAGATCGATTGATTGTCATATCCAAGCACTGCAAGCTGCTTTGGCACTTCATATTGATAATAGCGGGCCCTTTTAATCAATCCTGCGGCCACTTGGTCATTTCCCGTAAAAATGGCGGTCGGCTTTTCGGACATGTTGTGGATCTGGTCCATAATGCGGAAGCCGTCATGAATGGTAAATGCGTGGCTGAACATCCACTTCTCCTGGAAACGTAAACCCGCATCAGACAATGCTTTCATAAACCCTTCTTTTCTCATAATCTGGGCCTTGCTGTGTATCGTGTCACAGCAAAAGGCCATTAAATGATGCCCTTTTTGAATAAAAAGCTCCGTTCCTTTATATCCGGCTTCGAATTCGTCATAGCAGATCACCGGCACGTCCGCTTCGGCGTGGAATTCATTTGCCAAGACCACGGGACCGTATTTGACGTATTTTTTGATGTCTTCCCACTCATTTTCAAGGCTGCATAACATAAGCCCGTCAACTTCTTTCCTCTTGAGCAGCTCCAGTACTTTCAGTTCATTCTGCTTTTGATAAAACGTCTGAAACACAATGACTTTGTATTGGTGTTTCAGTGCTTCAGCGGACATATGCTTCATGAGCTGCGCGAAGAATGGGTGGTCCGCGTGAGGGACAGACACTGCGAGAAACATCGTTTTGTTGGATCTGAGCTTTCGTGCAGACGTGTTCGGGATGTAATCCAATTTTTCGATGACTTCCAAAACCCGCTTCCTTTTTTCTTCAGATACATAGGGATGGTCGTTCAGTACTCTTGAAACAGTTGTTTTTGACACATTACTTAATTTTGCAATTTCGTCAATCGTAGGCATAAAGTCACTTCCTGAAAAAAAGAGTTGTTATGGTATCGATTCCATCATTTAAGATATGTCATGAAATATGACAATTTCCCAAAATAATAAAAATGGGGTGAAATTGATGAAAACCGCAAGCGAAAACATGACTTGCACAAGCAAACAGCTATTTGTTCTTCTGAATGATTTGAAGGAAGGGAAGCTCGCTGGTGAATGCCGTATAGACGACACACTGGCCAATCAAAAATTAAAAGAGACATTGCAGCAGGACCAATTCGACTTGACCGCCAATTTGTTAAACAGAATGGATTCTCCGCCCTCCAGAGTTGATTTTATGCCGCTTCATCGACTGATCACAGAAGAAGAAGTAGATGATGTGATTCATGCGGTGAAAGGCGTGCTGCCGACCGGGCAATTTACAAGCGGTTCTTATGTCGGTGTATTTGAAGCTGAAATAGCCGCTCTTTTGGGAAAAAAGCATGTCATGGCTTCCTCCAGCGGAACCGATGCCATGATTGTCGCACTGAAAGCTGCGGGTGTTGGACAAGGTGATGAAGTCATTATGCCTGCAAACAGCTTTGCTGCAACGGAAAACGCCGTGCTTGCAGCTGGAGCCACTCCGGTTTTCTGCGATATTGACCCTGTTACATTTTGCATGGATCCTTCTGAAATTGAAGCATGCCTCACTTTGAAAACAAAATGCATTTTGCCTGTACATCTTTATGGAAAGCTGCCTGACATGGAAGCCATTGCAAAAATCGCTGATAAATACGGCATCCCGATTATTGAAGACGCCTGCCAGTCGATCGGCGTCGATCTGGGAAAAAACAGCCTTTGCTCCATATTAAGCTTCAATCCGTATAAAAATCTCGGCACTTGCGGAAAAGCCGGCGCAATTGTGACGGATGATCCATCATTTGCATCCGCATGCATGGAATATATGTATCACGGCTTTGAACTGAACCAAAAAAATAAAAAGGCGGCTGATTACGGCTTTAACGCCAAGATTGATAATCTGCAAGCCGCTATTGGACTGGCAAGGATGAAACATCTTTCATTAAATAATCTGAAGCGTTTATATTTAGCTGATCGTTATATTGCGCATTTGCAACAGTATGAAGACAGAGGTCTGATCCAATTGCCTCAAATGACCGATGATCACGTGTGGCATTTGTTTACAATTAAAATAATAAGCGGAAATCGAGATCAAGTCAAAGATATGATGCTTAAATTTCATAATGTCCAAACAGATATATACTACCCGATTTTATCCCATCATCAAAACACACCACTTGTAAAAGCCGATTATCAGCACACATCGCTGCCGGTCACTGAATCAGTGCATAAACAAATGCTTCAGCTCCCTCTCTATCCGGGACTCACCGTAGAAGAACAAGACAAAGTAATGGAGGCCTTAATTGATGTCGTATCATGAAACACTTTCTTTTCACACCTTGCAGCAAGTAAACAAGCCAAAGTACGCCGTATTTTGTGATTTTGATGAGACATATTTCGCCCACAGCATCACCGATGAATCGAGGAAAGCGCTCATGGACCTTGAAACATTTATTCATTCGCACCATCTTGATCACAAGATTTTGCTCGGCTGGGTGACCGGGAGCGGCCTGTCATCCGTTCTTGCAAAAATGAAGCGGGGAGGCTTTCGATATCTTCCGCATTTTGTCGCCAGTGATCTTGGCACTGAGATCACTTATTTCTCTGAAGAAGGCCAAGTCTCTGATAAAGATTGGGAAGCCCGCTTGCAAGAATCAAATTTCTCCCATGATATGGTCGAAGAAATCAAGCAGACTCTCTCTGAAAAATATGAGATTGCGCTTGTGCCTCAGACTCAGCATGGTTTTTCCCGTTATAAAATCAACTATTACTATAGATCTTCGGATGAGAGCACAGATAAGAGGGCGCTTGAAGCCATCAGGCGGCTTGCAAGAGAGCATGAAATAGGAGTAAATATCAATCGCTGCAATCCTTTGGCAGGCGATCCGGAAAACAGCTATGATGTGGACTTTATCCCCTTGCGGACAGGCAAACCGTACATTGTGGATTTTATATTGGATAAATTCGCGATAGAGAGGGAGAATTCATTTGCTTTCGGCGACAGCGGAAACGATGTGGATATGCTTAAAAAAACCGGACATGGTTATCTGGTGGGGAATGCGACAGCAGAAGCCAAGTCGCTCCATTCCCGTATGACAGAAGGAAGCTATACGGCTGGAATTTTAGAAGTGCTAAAAGCCCATATCAAACGATAAGGAGTGTCCTTAGATGAAAATCGGAATTATTGGAGCCGGAGGAATTGCAAAAGCTCATGCGAAAGCTCTTTCAACAGTCAAAGGTGCCGAGCTTTCAGGGTTTTTTGATGTCAATTCGCTTGCCTCGCGTAAATGTGCGTTTGAATACGGGGGAACTGTATTTAACAGTATGCAGGAGCTGCTGAATCAGTCGACGGCAGTCATCGTTTCATCGCCGAACTTTTGCCATAAAGAACATGTACTTGAAGCGATGGCCGCAGGTAAGTATGTATTGTGTGAAAAACCGATGGCTGTCTCAATGGAAGAAGCGGAGGAGATGAAAAACAGGGCGTCTCAATCTGCTTATATTCCGATCATGGGCTTCAATTACCGCCATCTCACATTTGTTCAGCGCCTAAAAGATATGATATCCGGCAATGAACTTGGAGATATATTGTCCATCAATGTCCATTTTAAGAAAAACAGCGCCTTGAGAAGAAAAAAATATACTTGGCGCGATCATTCGAAAAGCAACAAAACGAGCGGTGCATTAGGAGATTTGGGTGTGCATTTAATCGATCTCATTCTTTATTTGTTCGACAGTCCGTTTAAACTGGACAGTTTAAAAGTCAAAATGATGACGGTCGTCAAAGAAAAAGAACAAAAACAGGTATATGTTGATGATCATTCTGAAGTATACGGCCAGCTTGAAAATCATGTGTTTGTCAATATGATTACGTCAAAATGCACAAAAGCGGATGAGTGCGGCTTTAGCATCGAGGTCAATGGCCAAAACGGCGTATTTTACTATCATTCACGGCAGAAAAATCAGTTTTTGCTGAGGACCGGATTGACGGAGCAGATGATAACAATGCCGGACACGTGGCTGACAGACCCTGAAAATGAATTTTACGGATGGGCCGATTCCTTCAGAGTTCAGCTGATTCAATGGATGAACGGAATTCGGGATCGCAATTTCGCATCGCTTGCCGCTTTTGAAGATGGATACAAGACACAATTCTACTTAAATGAATTTTTCAATAAAGGTCAGCAGCTGTCCCTTTCAAAACAAGCAAACTAGCATTGCGAAAAACCCTTGCCGGCCGTGCCAATAGCCGCAAGGGTTTTATGGTCTGCAACGAAGGAGTGAGTCTAATGAAAAAAATATTTCTATTCGGCTGTTCGTTTTATTTTCTTGTAGGGGTTATCCATATTCTGCTGGGGAGCCTGTCACCGTATATCATTCAAGAATATCACCGGGATGTTCACGATCTATCCTTCCTGATCTTTTTCCAATTCACCGGTTTTCTAATCGGCGTCCTGCTTGCGCCGATATTTGTCAGACGCACCTCTCATACGGCTGTATTGACGTTTGGCCTTCTACTTATTCTCGTAACGCTTTTAGGCGTTTTCCTTTTTGATATGTTCATCTTTTTTGTCATCATGGGGTTTTTGCTCGGCTTTGGCGCCGGTACTTTAGAAACGACGATGGGAGCGTATGTGATTGCACAAGATAAAAATGCGAAGGGGATGAATATTTTAGAGGTTTTTTTCGGATTAGGCGCTTTGCTGTTTCCTTTTCTTATTTATATCCTTACGGAACGATATGCCTGGCATTTCCCCTTGTATGCTTTATTTATCTTCGTTTTTGTGCTTGCGTGTATGTGGGTGGTTTATTTGTGCAGAAAAACCCCTGACACTGCTTCCGGTCAAATGGCTTATCAGGAAAAACCGACTGTGTCAGCCATATTTGAAACCGGAAAGAAAGAAAAAAGCATTTTCCTCTTTCTCATATTCGCTTTTGTATATGCGGGTATCGAGACCAATTTCGCAAACTTTTTGCCGGCGCTGATGCTGGAAAAAGGAGCGGAAGAAATCAGCGTGATCAGCGTTTCGTTTTTTTGGACGGGAATGGTGTGCGGGCGTTTATTGACAAGTATTTTTGGCGGACGCTTAACTTCCGTTGCCTTTCTGATCTTCAGTGCCGGAGCCTTGACTGTTTTGCTTTTGATTATGGCGTGGTTTCCGGTTCATCAAACACAGCTGCTCCTCGTATTTTTCATCGGGCTGTCGGCAGCCGGCATTTTTCCGTGCGCCGTCACTCTGGCCTCGTTGGCTGGAAAGCCTTTTACAGAGGAAATCACCAGTCTCTTCATTTCATCCGCAAGTCTGGGAGGAGCGCTTCTTTCATTCTTGATCGGCTGGGCGATTGATGCAAGCGCAGCGGCTGTCTTCCCGTTTCTGTTGTTCGGCGGATTGGGGGGCTTGCTGCTCGTCATCAGCGCGGTGATTTTTTTATCCGGCCTGCAAAAAAACAAGCAGAGCCATTTGGATATGTAGATTTTAGGAAGAGATTACAAGCTTAGTAGGATTTTTTTCAGCATCCGTTTAAACCGTTCCATCTTTGACCATAATATTGCTAGAAAAGGTTGAAGAACGGAGAGGAACGGTGGGGAAAATGAAGAAATCAAACATTGCCTGTATGTATATTTTTCTTTTATTAATAGGAGCGCTTGCAAATCTCACGACGGAAGAGACGGCCCAATCATCGGGCGGGAAGCCTGCTGTGATTCCAGATGAAGCGATTCGGCTGCGAATTTTGGCAAACAGCGACAGCGGGAGCGACCAAAGCGTCAAACGTAAAATCAGGGATGAGGTCAATAAACAAATTACGAATTGGGTGGAAAACCTGACCTCGGTTGAGGAAGCGAGACAAGTCATCAGGTCGAAGCTGCCTGAAATCAAAGAGGTTGCCAAGGATGTCATGAAGCGCGAAAATGTCCGGCAATCCGTGTCTGTCCGTTTTGATCGAGTTTCATTTCCGACAAAACTATACGGTAATATGGTGTATCCAGCCGGGGAATATGAGGCTGTTTTAATTACATTAGGCAAGGGAGAGGGAGCCAACTGGTGGTGCGTCCTGTTTCCGCCGCTTTGCTTTCTTGATTTTTCCAATGGGGAAGCCGTAAAGTCGCCTGAAGACGAACAAACCGCTGCCGGGGAAAACCGTCGGGAAGAAAAAACAGTCGCGGCGGATGAAGCGAAATCTGGCGAAGATAAAGAAGACAAAGAAGTGAAATTTTTTCTTGTCGAATGGATTACCGGGCTTTTTTCTTAAAGAGACCGCCTTGCTTTCGTGCAGGGCGGTTTTTTATTGTTTGTTTTTTCATGATGGTTATTCACGCTTTTGAATATGATATAATTTTCCAAAACGGTTCGGGGAAAATACTGCTTTTCGGATATACACCTTCTGCCCCTTCCTGATGTGCCAATTACATTGCCCGGCAGAAGAGAAACTGTCTTATCACCAGTACAGAGTTCATTTGCATACTCATTCAAAGCATGAGTTCCTGCTAATCAAAATTGAAAAATCAATAGCCGGCATTCTTCCAAATCAAAAGGTATATTTTACTGTCGCCCTCATAGATTGGATAGAGAAGTTAAAAAACGGGGTGAAAAGATGTTCTACCAATTGAGGTTAGCGGAAATGAAAGACATGAATGCGATTGAAGCGTTTTTAAAAAAGGCGGGGACAAGCCATAAAGGCCTTGAGGAAGCGAAGAGCCAGTTTATCATGATGGAAGACCCTCCCGATGAAATCGTCGCCTGCCTCGGAATGGAGGAATTTGAAAACAAAAAAGGGCTGCTGCGCTCGCTTGTCGTGTCTGACAAGCTCAGCCAGGGCCACATCGTTTCCCTGTTTCAAAGCATGCAGGTATTGTGTGAAAAGCGGGGAATCCAAACCCTGTATTTAGTTGCCAATAAACGAACATCGATGGATTTCCTTGAAGTGCTCGGTTTTAAACAAGCTGCGGCAATTCCGGTAGAGCTTGATGGATCAGAGCATGTTTCAGACTCACTGAGCGTAAACGGAGCCGTTTTGATGGAAAAAACGTCTCATTAGCCGTTAACTTATACACAGAGATATCCACGGATTCAAAAGCGTTATCCACAAAATGTGGACAACGCTTGTTTTCTTTTTCTTCATCTTTTATACTTTCAACAGGATTTACATGAATGATTAACGTTTTTAGTGTTTTGTTAAGGGAGTTTTGATGGTGATGAAAACAAAAGTATGGACTGTGGATGTAAAACGTGATTTGTCCACAAACTGTCCACAAATTGCACAAGCGGCAAGACTGCTCAAGCAAAATGAAACGGTTGCTTTTCCGACAGAGACGGTTTACGGTCTTGGTGCAAACGCCAAACACAGCGAAGCGGTAGCTAAAATATACGAAGCGAAAGGGCGTCCGAGCGACAATCCGCTCATTGTCCACATCGCTGAAATTGAACAGCTCGGAGAATTTGCAGAGGTTGATTCGCCTCAGGCCGAAATGCTGATGAAGCGTTTTTGGCCCGGACCGCTGACCCTTGTGCTGCCGTGCAGGCCCGGGGTGTTGTCCACAAAGGTGACGGCGGGGCTCGATACGGTCGCGGTCAGAATGCCTGATCATCCTGTTGCCCTTGAGCTGATTAGACAGGCCGGCGTTCCGGTGGCCGCCCCGAGCGCCAATCTGTCCGGAAAACCGAGTCCGACGAAGGCCGAGCATGTCGTCCACGATTTAAACGGACGGATTGCAGGTGTCGTTGACGGCGGTCCTACAGGAGTAGGGGTTGAATCAACAGTTGTTTCATGCACCGGTGAAATTCCGGTCATTTTGAGGCCGGGCAGCGTCACAAAAGAGCAGCTCGAAGAAGCGGCCGGCTCTGTCTTGATTGACCAGGGCCTCACCGACGAAAAAAAGGCGCCGATGTCTCCAGGGATGAAATATACGCATTATGCACCGGAAGCGCCGCTTGCCATTGTGAACGGAGGCGTTGAAGATATTCAACGGCTGATCGGCCAATATCAGAAAGACGGCATGAAAGTCGGCGTCCTTACGACAGAGGAACGGGCCGGTGCCTATCAGGCGGATGCCGTCCGCATCTGCGGCAGAAGAGACCGTCTTGAAACGGTTGCCGCCGGTTTGTATGACGTTCTCCGCAGCTTTGACGAAGAACAGCTCGATTTTATTTTTGCGGAGTCTTTCCCTGAGGAAGGGGTGGGCCGGGCGATTATGAACCGGCTCTTGAAAGCGGCAGGCCACCGCGTAATCGAAGCATAGCCTAAGCAGGGTTGTTCTATCCGCCTTTGGACGTGCATAAGCTAGAAAAGCTGGCGTGTCCAAGGGGGAATTGCATGAATGTTGATGTGTTGATAGGCGAAATCCTGACGCTCTCGATCATGGCTTTTGCACTCGGCATGGATGCCTTTTCAGTCGGTCTTGGAATGGGAATGGCCAAGCTGAAAAGGAACCAAATCTTTCAAATCGGCGTCATTATTGGATTGTTCCATGTCATCATGCCGCTGGGCGGAATGATTGCAGGACAGTTTCTTTCGGGCGCGCTTGGTGCGCTTGCAGGGTATCTTGGAGGAGCGCTTTTATTGGTGCTGGGCATTCAGATGATTGCCGCATCTTTTAATAAAAGCGGAGAGCAGATCATCTCTCCGCACGGCTTCGGCTTATTCATTTTTGCCGTCGGCGTCAGCCTCGACAGCTTTTCAGTCGGTCTCAGTCTCGGTCTCTACGGGACGAAACCGTTATTAACGATCTTTTTGTTCGGTTTGTTCAGCATGGTGTTAACCTGGGCGGGTCTGCTGCTTGGAAAAAAGGTTCAAACGTGGCTTGGCGCTTACAGCGAAGCGCTCGGAGGAGCCATCCTGCTGAGCTTCGGTCTGAAGCTTTTGCTGCCCATTTAATTGAAAGAGGAGAAAATCTTCTTCCCGCTTTGCATAACATAATAAAACATAGAAAAAGAGGGGGCGATAACCCCTCTTTTTTGATTTCTGGAGCGGATTTTATTATTTTCCGGCTGAATCCTTTATAATATGAACAAAGGAGTGAACAAGATTGAACATATTATTTGTCTGTACTGGAAATACGTGCCGCAGCCCGATGGCCGAAGCGCTTTTTAAATCTGCGGCCGCCGAAAAAAAACTGAATGTCTCCGTCAAATCTGCCGGGTTGTTTGCTCCTGAAAACGGAAAAGCTTCTTTATATGCAGTCGAAGCGCTTTTTGAAAAAAACATCGCTCTGAATCATACATCTTCACAACTTTCCGGGAAGAAGGTTGAATGGGCGGATCTCGTGTTGACGATGACGGAGCAGCACAAGCAGGTGGCAGTACATGAATTTCCAAAGAGCCGAGATAAAATCTATACGCTGAAAGAGTATGTCAAAGGAGAAAGCGGGGACATTATTGACCCGTTCGGCGGATCTCTCAGCGACTATCAAAAAACGAGAGATGAGCTGGAGCAGCTGCTGAAAAAATTGGCAGAAATGCTGGCGGGGAAATCTCGGGAATAGAAGCTAAGGAGCGTTTGCAAATCGAGCGGCAGTGGGTACAATAGACATGATCAATCAGAAATATATACCGGCTGTATACTGCTTAACGGTCTCCGCGAGACTTTTGGCGGCACATCAAACGAGGAGGAGTCATTCCAATGAAAGTAATCATTGCTTCAGATCACGGCGGAATCAATATCAGAAAAGAAATTATGGCATTGATGGATGAATTGAACATCGAATACGAAGATTACGGCTGCGAATGCGGTTCAGGATCTGTGGATTACCCGGATTATGCGTTTCCGGTCGCGCAAAAAGTGGCGGACGGGGAAGCCGACAGAGGCATTTTAATATGCGGAACAGGAATCGGCATGAGCATTTCCGCCAATAAAGTAAAAGGCATCCGCTGCGCCCTTGTCCACGACGTTTTCAGTGCGAAAATGACAAGAGAGCACAATGATACGAATGTTCTTGCGATGGGTGAACGGGTGATCGGCCCCGGTTTAGCGAGAGAGATTGCAAAGGTTTGGCTTACGACTGAGTTTTCAGCCGGGCGGCACGCCGTCCGTATCGGAAAAATCGCCGATTATGAAGACAAGCATGAATAAAGGGTGTCGTCAATCATGAAGAATCTCGAACAGACATGGCGTTCTATATTAGATGAATTTCATCAGCAGGCAAATTTGCGCGACGGCCAGATCGTCGTCATCGGCTGCAGCACAAGCGAGGTGGCCGGAAGGCGAATCGGCACTTCGGGAAGCGGACAAATCGCTGAAGCGGTCTACAAAGGCTTAGAAGAGCTCAGGGATCAAACAGGAGTCGCCCTTGCTTTTCAATGCTGCGAGCATTTAAACAGGGCGTTGGTCGTCGAGGAAGAAACGGCGAACACATACCGTCTTCCCGTTGTTTTCGCCGTTCCTGTTCCGAAAGCGGGGGGTTCCATGGCTTCATATGCCTATAAACATATGAAGGCTCCTGTCCTTGTTGAACAAATAGAGGCCGAAGCGGGGATCGACATCGGCGACACGTTTATAGGGATGCATTTAAAGCCTGTGGCCGTTCCTGTCCGCGTCTCTGAAAAACAGCTGGGCGAAGCGCATGTGACGCTTGCGCGGACAAGGCCGAAGCTGATTGGAGGCGTCCGCACCGTCTATGAAGCGGAGTAGCGGAAGAAGCGGGGGGAAGAGCCGGACAGGCTTTTTTTCTTTATTAAAATAATTTTTTGAACAAATGATATGTCGAACTATATGATTTGTCTATTCGTTTAATATTCGGTTTTTCCAATAATAAAAAACGATTTTTAAAAATAATCTCTTACATTTGCATGAAAAACCGTGTACAATGAGATGGTATAATTAACGAAATGGAAACAGATAGGAGAGGATCTCGCTGATGAAACATTTACCTGCGCAAGATGAACAAGTTTTTAGCGCCATTCAAGATGAGCGGAAACGTCAACAGTCGAAGATTGAGCTGATCGCTTCTGAAAACTTTGTAAGCGAAGCGGTTATGGAAGCTCAAGGCTCGGTTTTAACAAATAAATATGCGGAAGGATATCCTGGTAAACGCTACTACGGCGGATGTGAGCATGTAGATGTCGCAGAGGATATCGCGCGCGACCGCGCCAAGCAGATTTTCGGCGCCGAGCACGTCAACGTTCAGCCGCATTCCGGCGCACAAGCGAACATGGCGGTATACTTCACGATTTTGGAGCACGGTGACACCGTATTGGGAATGAACCTTGCTCACGGCGGACATTTAACGCACGGCAGCCCTGTCAACTTCAGCGGTGTTCAGTACAATTTCGTTGAATACGGCGTTGATAAAGAGACGCAGTATATTGACTACGAAGATGTACGTGAAAAAGCGCTCAAACATAAGCCTAAGCTGATCGTAGCCGGGGCAAGCGCGTATCCGCGCACCATCGATTTTAAAAAGTTCCGCGAAATCGCTGATGAAGTCGGAGCCTATGTGATGGTAGACATGGCGCATATCGCCGGACTTGTAGCAGCAGGTCTTCACCCGAATCCTGTTCCTTACTCTGACTTTGTGACGACGACAACTCATAAAACGCTTCGCGGACCGCGCGGCGGCATGATTCTTTGCCGTGAAGAGTTTGCAAAGCAAATCGACAAGTCGATCTTCCCTGGAATTCAAGGCGGACCGTTAATGCACGTGATCGCTGCAAAGGCTGTTTCCTTTGGCGAAGCTTTAAAAGACGAATTCAAAACATACGCCCAAAATGTCATCAACAATGCGAAGCACTTGGCTGAAACGTTGAAAAAAGAGGGTATCGAGCTCGTATCAGGCGGAACGGATAACCATCTTGTGCTGGTCGACCTGCGCTCTCTCGGCATGACCGGAAAAGTGGCTGAAAATGTGCTTGATGAAGTCGGCATCACCGTTAACAAAAACGCGATTCCTTATGATCCTGAAAAACCTTTCGTAACGAGCGGAATCCGCGTCGGTACAGCAGCCGTGACAAGCCGCGGCTTTGATCTGGAAGCGATCGAAGAAGTGGGAGCGATCATCGCGCTTGCCCTTAAAAACCATGAAGACGAAGCGAAGCTGGAAGAAGCAAAACAGCGCGTAGAAGCGCTGACAAGCAAATACCCGTTATATACCGGGCTTGATTACTAAGATATTTGTGCCGCTCCCAAAAGGGGCGGCTTTTTTCATAAAATTGTCTCCTGATTTTTGTTGAAACAAGCTGTTTTTTTATGTAGAATCAATAGAAGTGTGTGAAAAAAAGGAGCTGAAAACGGATATGGGAAAGGTATATGTGTTTGACCACCCTCTTATACAGCATAAGCTTACATACATCCGGGATGTAGAGACCGGAACAAAAGAATTCAGAGAGCTTGTTGATGAGGTTGCAACGCTGATGGCATTTGAGATTACGCGGGACCTGCCGCTGGAGGAAGTGAATGTAGAAACTCCTGTGCAAATGGCAAAGTCAAACGTCATCGCCGGAAAAAAACTCGGGGTTGTTCCGATTCTAAGAGCGGGACTGGGAATGGTAGACGGAATTTTGAAGCTGATTCCCGCTGCAAAAGTCGGACATGTCGGGCTTTACCGTGATCCTGAAACATTGAAGCCTGTTGAATATTATGTCAAGCTTCCATCCGATGTTGAAGAACGCGAATTCATCGTCGTCGATCCGATGCTGGCTACCGGAGGTTCGGCGGTAGAGGCACTGAACAGCTTGAAGAAACGCGGCGCAAAAAATATCCGTTTTATGTGTCTGATCGCTGCTCCGGAAGGTGTAGACGAAGTTCAGAAGCATCATCCTGATGTTGACATTTACATTGCCGCTTTGGATGAGAAACTAAATGAAAAAGGATATATCGTTCCCGGATTGGGCGACGCCGGAGACCGCATGTTCGGAACGAAATAATGTAAGAAAATCCTGAAAAAGGGTTTTCTTTTTTTGTGTTTTATACCATAATTAAACATGTGTGCGTCTTAAATGGGGCGAATTTGTGAACATTTTGTGAGAGGCGCTGTGATTATGAATAGTTTTTTAACTTTAAACAGATTGACACCTCAGGGGGGCTATTGTATGCTAAAATAGGCTATTATGATAAGGTTTTCATAGCGGTTATCATAATGACCAGTCCTCTGTTAAAATCCTTTGAAAACCCCATATTTGCAGGCGACAGACAGATCACCGGCCCGAGAATTTTCGGAGTGTGTGAAGTCTTGAACAGAACACTACGTTCTGTAAAATGGTCAGACCGCCTAGTTTACCGTAATCGTAAGATAGATTTAAAATTTTCACATCAGGAGCGTATTTGATGACCGATGCGAGTCTTTCATTCCGTAGGCAACAAAAATATGTCCTATATATTTTAGCAGTCTGCGTGTTAGGCTATGGATTTCTGCCATTTCAGGCGATTTTTTTAGGCCTGATTACCGGCACTGTTTTCAGCTATTTCAATCTCTGGCTGCTGACCAAAAGGATGCAGGCCTTCGATAAAGCAGTGGCAAAAGGCAAAATGATCCGTTCTCTCGGGACTGCTTCCAGATTGTGCAACGCCATTATCGCGGCGGCCATTGCTTATAAATACCCTGAATATATTCATTTGGCAGGCGTCATTGTGGGGTTGATGACAATTTATCCTGTCATTATGATAGATTCCTTTATCCAGCTAAAACGTTCATCAATGGAAGAGAGGTGAAGACCCTTTGCACGAATCAAGAGTTGTTAACTTTTTAGGCCTTAACTTTGATGTATCAAGTATCTTAATGATTACTGTGACAAGCATCATCGTCTTTCTGATAGCGGTGCTGACCACAAGAACACTCGCGATCCGGCCGACGAAAGCCCAGAACTTTATGGAGTGGATTGTCGACTTTGTTCGCAATATTATCGGCAGCACAATGGATCTTAAAGTCGGCAGAGACTTTCTCGCCCTTGGCATAACCCTGCTGATGTACATATTTGTTGCCAACATGCTCGGCCTTCCGTTTTCCATTACAGTAGGCCATGAATTATGGTGGAAATCCCCGACAGCCGATCCGGCGGTTACTTTAACCCTCGCCGTCATGGTAGTAGGCCTCACTCATTACTATGGAGTGAAAAGAAAAGGGTTGGGGGAGTATACCAAAGATTTTTTCAGACCAATTCCGTATTTAGTGCCGCTCAAAATCATTGAAGAATTTGCGAATACATTAACATTGGGATTGCGTCTTTACGGTAATATTTTCGCCGGCGAAATTCTGCTCGGCCTTCTTGCCGGACTGGCAACCAACTTCTATTCTCAAAGCATTTTCATGGGGCTGGTTGGAACCATTGGAGCGGTTGTGCCGATGATCTTATGGCAGGCGTTCAGCTTGTTTGTAGGTACAATCCAGGCATTCATCTTCACGATGTTAACAATGGTTTACATGTCTCACAAAGTAAGTCATGAACACTAAAAACAAGACATATCCGATAAGGATAACAATTTAAAGGAGGAACTTTTTCATGAATTTAATAGCAGCTGCAATCGCAATTGGATTAGGTGCACTTGGTGCAGGTATTGGTAACGGACTTATCGTATCACGTACAGTAGAAGGAATCGCACGTCAGCCTGAGGCTGGTAAAGAATTAAGAACGCTTATGTTCATCGGGGTAGCATTGGTTGAGGCCCTTCCGATTATCGCTGTTGTTATCGCGTTCTTAGCATTCTTCGGCTAAAAACTTATATAACTAGTAAAATGGCGAAGATCACTGCAAGAGGCCTTCGCCATTGCTTTATGGTTGCTTGAACTGTCATAATGGCCGGAAGAAACAACCTCTTGAAAAAAGAGGGAGAACATTTTTTCGATGGCCTCGGAGAGATAATCTGCAAGAAGGGAGTTGCCGTATTCGATGTCTTTTTTACCACAGGTTATGGGTGCAGGAGTAGGGTTTAACGCCGGAACGATGCTGTTCCAGCTTGTTGCCATGCTGATTTTGTTAGCGCTCTTGAAGAAATACGCTTTAGGGCCGCTATTAAATATAATGAAAGAGCGTGAAGACTACATTACCGGAGAGATTTCCTCTGCCGAGAAAAAGAATGAAGAAGCGAAGAAGCTCATTGAAGAGCAGCAGGCGCTTTTGAAAGAAGCGCGCGAAGAATCCCAGTCTCTGATTGAAAACGCGAAAAAACTGGGAGAACAGCAAAAGGATGAAATCATCAAGGCTGCGCGCCAGGAAGCAGAACGCATGAAAGAATCAGCCAGAAGCGAAATCGTCAAAGAAAGAGACCAGGCTGTCAGCGCGCTGCGCGAGCAGGTTGCATCATTGTCTGTAATGATCGCTTCGAAAGTGATCGAAAAAGAGCTTGACGAACAAGCCCAGGAAAAACTGATCCAAGACTATCTTAAAGAAGTAGGAGAAAGCCGATGAGCCAATCAGCTGTCTCCAAACGCTACGCAGCCGCTTTATTTGACATTGCCCTTGAATCCAAGAAGGTCAATGAAATAGAAGAAGAGCTGACCGTCGTTAAGAAGATATTTATTGATCATAAAGACCTCAATGCCGTTCTGAGTCATCCTAAAGTGCCCGCTGAAAAGAAAAAGCAGATTTTAAAAGACTCGTTCGGATCTGTTTCGACTGCAGTCTTACATACGCTTTATCTTCTCGTTGACCGCAGCCGCACGTCAATCGTCCCGGATCTCGCGGACGAATATGTCAAAATGGCGAACCGGTACCGCGGGACGGAAGATGCGATCGTATACTCTGTAAAACCGCTCAGCGAAGAGGAAATTTCCTCTTTTTCTCAAGTGTTTGCGAAAGAAGCAGGCGCCGCTTCACTGCGCGTCAGGAACGAAGTGAATCCGGATCTGATCGGCGGTGTGAAAATCCGCATCGGAAACCGTATTTATGACGGCAGTGTAAGAGGAAAGCTTGACCGGATAGAACGTCAATTAGCAGGCGAAAATCGAAAGAAGGGGTGAAACCTAAGTGAGCATCAAAGCTGAAGAAATTAGCACTCTTATTAAACAGCAAATTGAAAATTATCAGTCTGAAATAGAAGTTCACGACGTAGGTACGGTAATTCAGGTCGGTGACGGTATCGCACGCGTGCACGGCCTTGATAACTGTATGGCAGGTGAGCTTGTCGAATTTTCAAACGGTGTGCTGGGCTTAGCTCAGAACCTTGAAGAATCAAACGTAGGTATCGTTATTTTGGGACCTTACAAAGACATCCGTGAAGGTGACGAAGTCAAAAGAACCGGCCGGATCATGGAAGTTCCCGTCGGTGAAGAGCTGCTCGGCCGCGTTGTCAATCCGCTCGGTCAGCCTGTAGACGGAATGGGCCCGGTTCTCACAAGCAAAACCCGTCCGATCGAAAGCCCGGCACCTGGTGTTATGGATCGTAAATCCGTACATGAACCGCTTCAAACGGGAATTAAACCGATCGATGCGCTGATTCCTATCGGCCGCGGCCAGCGTGAGCTGATCATCGGTGACCGTCAGACGGGTAAAACATCGATTGCGATTGACACGATCTTGAACCAAAGAGATCAGGACATGATTTGTATCTATGTTGCGATCGGTCAGAAAGAATCGACTGTTCGCGGTGTCGTTGAAACGCTGCGCAAAAAAGGCGCGCTTGACTATACCATCGTTGTCACAGCTTCCGCTTCACAGCCTGCACCGCTCTTGTATCTTGCGCCGTATGCGGGTGTTACGATGGGTGAAGAATTCATGTACAACGGAAAACACGTGCTGGTTGTGTATGACGACCTTTCCAAACAGGCAACGGCTTATCGTGAACTTTCCTTGCTTCTGCGCCGTCCTCCAGGCCGTGAAGCATTCCCTGGGGATGTATTCTACCTGCACTCCCGCTTGCTTGAGCGCGCTGCAAAACTGAGCGACGCTAAAGGCGGAGGATCTTTAACAGCATTGCCGTTTGTTGAAACGCAGGCTGGCGACATTTCAGCATATATTCCGACAAACGTCATCTCAATCACAGACGGACAGATCTTCCTGCAGTCTGATTTGTTCTTCTCAGGCGTGCGCCCTGCCGTCAACCCTGGATTATCGGTATCCCGTGTCGGCGGATCTGCGCAAATCAAAGCGATGAAGAAAGTAGCCGGTACGCTTCGTCTTGACTTGGCATCTTACCGCGAGCTTGAGTCATTCGCACAGTTCGGATCTGACCTTGATAAAGCGACGCAGGCCAAGCTGAACCGCGGAGCCCGTACAGTAGAAGTTCTGAAGCAGGACCTGAACCAGCCGCTTCGCGTCGAAAAGCAGGTTGCCATTCTTTATGCCCTGACCCGCGGATTCCTCGATGATGTGCCTGTAGAAGACATCAGACGCTTTGAAGAAGAGTTCTTTATGTACCTTGATCAAAACCATAAAGATCTCCTTGATTCAATTGCTCAGACAGGAAACCTTCCGGCCGACGAGGACATGAGGGCTGCGATCGAAGGCTTTAAACGTACGTTTGCACCTAGCAACTAAACATTTGAAGTGAGAAAAAGATCTTCTTTTTCTCTCTTTTTCACGTAAATTCGAAGTGAATTTGAAAACAAAAAGGTGGTGAAACCTTTTGGCCTCATTACGGGATATTAAATCCAGAATTACTTCAAATAAAAAAACGAGTCAAATCACCAAAGCTCAGCAAATGGTTTCTGCCTCAAAGCTGAACCGCGCTGAGAGTAAAGCGAAGTCGTTCGTTCCATACATGGAGAAAATGCAGGAAGTCGTTGCTGATATTGCGCTTGGATACACCGGAACGCATCCGATGATGTCGAGCCGTCCCGTGAAGCGGACCGGCTATCTGGTCATCACATCTGATCGCGGACTTGCCGGCGCTTTTAACGCAAACGTTCTCCGCAAAGCGTACCAGAAAATCCAGGAGCGCCATCAGTCAAAAGACGAATATGCGGTCATCGCGATCGGAAAAATGGGACGGGAGTTTTTCAAAAAACGCGGCATCCCGGTCATTTCCGAAATGACCGGAATCAGGGACGAAGTGTCCTTTCCTGAAATCAAGGATTTGGCGAACAGTACGGTACAAATGTTTATCGATGAGACCTTTGATGAACTTTAC
This sequence comes from Bacillus sp. LB7, assembly GCF_030449715.1. Classification (NCBI taxonomy): domain Bacteria; kingdom Bacillati; phylum Bacillota; class Bacilli; order Caryophanales; family Bacillaceae; genus Bacillus; species Bacillus sp. LB7. The sequence goes on along the minus strand of NZ_JASGCA010000014.1, from coordinate 79,848 downwards.
TTGTTCTACAACCACTTTGTCAGCGCGATTTCTCAAGAGGTGACGGAGAAAAAGCTGCTGCCATTATCAGATATCGCGCCAAACAAAAAAAGAACTTCCTATGAATTTGAACCGGACGAAGAAGAAATTTTGGAAGTGCTTCTGCCTCAGTACGCTGAGAGCTTGATTTTCGGTGCGATTCTGGACAGTAAAGCGAGTGAACACGCTGCGCGGATGACAGCGATGAAAAACGCAACGGATAATGCGAAAGAGCTTATCGCTGACCTCGAGCTGTCTTACAACCGTGCCCGTCAGGCGGCGATTACGCAGGAGATTACGGAAATTGTCGGCGGTGCAGCTGCCTTAGAATAGAAAAAGCTTGTCAGGAGGGATAGAGATGAAAAAAGGACGCGTTAGCCAGGTATTGGGACCGGTCGTAGACGTTCGTTTTGAAGACGGTCACTTGCCTGAAATATATAATGCGATTAAAGTTACACATAAAGCGCAGAACGAGAATGAAGTGGATATCGATCTTACCCTTGAAGTAGCGCTTCACTTGGGTGATGATTCAGTTCGGACGATTGCAATGGCTTCAACTGACGGTGTTACACGCGGAATGGAAGCCATCGACCTGGGAGAGCCGATCTCCGTTCCGGTCGGAAACGTGACACTCGGCCGCGTATTTAATGTACTCGGGGAAAACATCGATTTGGATGAGCCGCTTCCGGCTGATGCTGCCAAAGATCCGATTCACAGAGAAGCTCCAACATTTGATCAGCTATCAACAGAGGTTGAAATTTTAGAGACGGGTATTAAAGTCGTCGATTTGCTCGCTCCATATATCAAAGGCGGAAAGATCGGTCTTTTCGGAGGAGCGGGAGTTGGAAAAACCGTATTGATCCAGGAGCTGATCAACAACATCGCTCAAGAGCACGGCGGTATCTCTGTATTCGCAGGTGTCGGCGAGCGTACGCGTGAAGGAAACGACCTGTACTATGAAATGAAAGATTCCGGCGTTATCGGCAAAACGGCAATGGTCTTCGGTCAGATGAACGAGCCGCCTGGTGCGCGGATGCGCGTTGCCTTGACAGGACTTACGATGGCCGAGCATTTCCGTGATAAAGAAGGCCAGGACGTATTGTTCTTTATCGATAACATCTTCCGCTTCACTCAAGCCGGATCTGAAGTATCTGCGCTTCTTGGACGCATGCCGTCAGCGGTTGGTTATCAGCCGACGCTTGCAACTGAAATGGGTCAGCTTCAGGAACGGATCACTTCTACAAATGTCGGTTCCGTTACATCGATTCAGGCGATCTACGTTCCTGCCGATGACTACACTGACCCGGCACCGGCAACAACGTTCGCTCACTTGGATGCGACAACAAACCTTGAACGTAAGCTGTCTGAAATGGGTATTTACCCTGCGGTTGATCCTCTGGCTTCAACTTCTCGTGCACTTGCGCCAGAAATCGTCGGGGAAGAGCATTATCAAGTGGCCCGCCAAGTACAGCAAATCCTGCAGCGCTATAAAGAGCTTCAGGACATCATTGCGATTCTCGGTATGGATGAGCTTTCTGACGATGATAAGCTTGTCGTCAGCCGTGCGCGCCGCGTACAGTTCTTCCTTTCACAAAACTTCCACGTAGCTGAACAGTTTACGGGACAGAAAGGTTCTTATGTTCCTGTTAAAGAAACGGTAAAAGGCTTTAAAGAAATCCTTGAAGGTAAGTATGATCACCTTCCAGAGGACGCTTTCCGTCTTGTCGGCCGAATCGAAGAAGTTGTCGAAAAAGCGAAAGAAATGGGTGTAGAAGTATAATCTGGTCCTAGGAGGGTAAAAGCATGAAGACCTTAAAAGTCAATATCGTTACTCCCGACGGCCCAGTATACGATGCGGATATAGAAATGGTAAGCGTTCGAGCAGAGAGCGGTGAGCTTGGTATTTTACCCGGCCATATTCCGACGGTTGCTCCGCTAAAAATTGCTGCAGTCCGTCTGAAAAAAGACGGTCAAACTGAGCTGGTTGCCGTCAGCGGGGGCATAGTTGAAGTCCGCCCTGACCATGTCACCATTCTGGCCCAGACGGCGGAAACATCTGAACAAATTGACAAAGAACGCGCCTTGGCCGCAAAACGGCGTGCCGAGGAACGTTTGCAAAAGCATACGCCAGATGTTGACATTATTCGGGCAGAGCTTGCTTTAAAACGCGCGATTAACCGGTTGGATGTTGCGAGATAAAGATGAGGATCCTTCCCATATTTAAGGATGGGAAGGGTTCTTTTATATTCATGATTAAACAGAATTAAAAATGTTGAAAAAAGTTCACAAATCGTTCGCCTTTTTAGTTTGAATCTATCTATAATACAAAATAGTAAGCTATGTTCTCTTCCGCCAGAAAGAGGATGTAAGACATTCAAGCAAACTCCTCAACATTGGCCTCAGGCAACAGAGGATCACTTCATCTATGGGAAAAAGTTCTATCCATGAACGTCTTAACATGAAACATCAAAACTGTTAAAATGACTTGAAATGACCGGCATCATTCCTTATCCCACAGCAGAAGAGACTAGGCAGGCCGGAGCCACCAAACCGGCTGGAACGTAAGGAGGCGTCATCAATAATGGAAGAGATCGGACAACAGGCTGCTGTCAGTATCATCGTTCATCTTTTTTTTATTGCATTGACTTGGTGGGCTCTTCTGGCGGTCAATATTGATCCGCTTATCAGGAAAGGAAAAGTCATTCAGGCGAGGGTGTTAATGATCATCATTACAATCGCCGTCGGCTCCACCGTCAGCAATTTTTTCCTGGACTATCTTTATTATTCCAGACAGCTTCAAAATTTATTTTCATGATTGAGTAAAAGAATTTTTGGGAATGGACAAATGTGGGTAACGCCGCATTCCGCAAAATCACCGGGGGACCTTGTTTTTCCACGTATGCTTTTCCTACGATCCGTCAACAATGGAGAGTAGGAGAGGATGATGCGGAATGAAGACAAAACAAACGGTTAATGCCCTCATTTTTATTGTGGTTTTATTTTTAATTGTTCATGTCTTTCAATCGCTTGAAGCAGCGGGCAATACGCCGCTGGAACAGCTGGCGGAAGGTTTGAGCCGCCATGATGTCGAGCTTGAAGAATGGACCCTGCACACAAAAAAGCAGCTTACCCTAAGTGAAAAGGATTTTTTTGCAAAACTGAAACATTTCAAGAAACAGCATCGACAATATCAATGGACTATAACGCGGGAAGACGATGATACAGTTAAAGCAACAGGTGTTTTTCAGGACAAAAAAAATCACATCAATTCCAAAATACATTTGGTATCCACCCACAAAAACCAGAGACTTGTTTCGTATTTATTGTATGAGCAAAAAGGCGCGGGACCACGGGAAAACTGGAATACTACATATAAGCAGTTTGAACGGGATGCATTCGACATAATGCGAGAAAAGACCGCAATTTTTACTTGTCTAAAGGGCCGTTTAAATGGTATGATGAGTGTTGTTTTGCAAAAAAAAGCAAATGAACTAGTACATGAATTTGATGCAAAGTCAGTTGAAGATTTAATCGAACCAAATTTCGTTTCTATTTCTGCTTACACTAACGAGTGGAAAGAATCCATCAAGACAGAAAAACACCGTATGAATCTGCAAGTCTCGCTTAGAAATGCGGGAATGGGCGAAAAACTTACCGTCACGGTTGGCACACCAATCGTCACGACTGAATATTAATATAGAGAAATTGGGACGCGGAGGGGAATACCTTGGAAAAAATCATCGTCCGCGGCGGTCGAAAGTTAAACGGCACAGTCAAAGTTGAAGGAGCAAAAAATGCCGTTTTACCAGTTATCGCTGCATCTTTATTAGCCAGTGAAGAAAAAAGCGTAATATGTGATGTGCCTACGCTCTCCGATGTATATACGATTAACGAAGTGTTACGTCATTTAGGCGCAAGTGTACATTTTGAAAATAATACAGTAACGGTTGATGCATCTCGCACTTTGTCTACGGAAGCTCCGTTTGAATATGTTCGTAAAATGCGCGCATCTGTATTGGTGATGGGTCCGCTTCTTGCTCGCACAGGTCACTCGAGAGTGGCTTTGCCTGGAGGATGTGCAATCGGTTCAAGACCGATTGATCAGCATCTGAAAGGCTTTGAAGCAATGGGCGCAAAAATTAAAGTCGGAAACGGCTTTATTGAAGCGACTGTAGAAGGCCGCCTTCAAGGCGCAAAAATTTATCTTGATTTTCCTAGTGTCGGAGCAACTGAAAACCTGATTATGGCTGCAGCTTTGGCTGAGGGCACGACAACGCTCGAAAATGCTGCTAAAGAGCCTGAAATCGTTGATCTGGCTAACTATATCAATGCAATGGGCGGTAAAATTCGGGGTGCCGGTACAGGCACCATTAAAATTGAAGGCGTTAAGGCGCTTCATGGTGCAAAACATACCATTATTCCTGACCGGATCGAGGCGGGTACGTTCATGGTTGCCGCTGCGATTACCGAAGGGAACGTACTGGTAAAGGGAGCGGTTCCTGAGCACTTAACATCTTTAATTGCGAAAATGGAAGAAATGGGCGTTCAAATCATGGAAGAAGGAGACGGTCTTCGGATCATCGGTCCTTCTGAATTGAAGCCTATTGATTTAAAAACAATGCCACATCCAGGTTTCCCGACTGATATGCAGTCTCAGATGATGGCTCTTTTGATGCGCGCAAATGGAACCAGCATGATCACAGAAACCGTCTTTGAGAACCGCTTCATGCATGCGGAAGAATTCCGCCGTATGAACGGAGATATTAAAATCGAAGGCCGTTCTGTCATTATTAATGGTCCTGTGCAACTTCAAGGTGCTGAGGTGGCTGCAACGGATCTTCGCGCCGGCGCAGCTCTTATCCTTGCTGGCCTTGTCGCTGACGGACATACGCGCGTAACCGAATTAAAACATTTAGACCGGGGATATGTCAACTTCCACCAAAAACTTGCCGGTATCGGTGCTGATATTGAGCGCGTTAACGATGAAGAAGCGGTTCATATTGAAAATAAAGAAGTTGTATCCGATTTAAACGCATAAATCAACGTGAAATCAGTATGTCATCCGGCATACTGATTTTTATGTTTCAAGTATTCTATATCAGTATGCCTCCCATATCTATCATTATGCACAAGAATGGCTTTTAAAATACGCAGCAGCAGTTGAAAAGTACAGTCATATTAGCTTGTCCCCGCCCATAAAATGAAAGAGACAAAACAGAAATGGGGGCACTGATTTGAAACAGCTATTAATTGTACTAGCAGGAATCTGCATGCTGATTTTACTCATACCAACACTGCTTGTCCTCCCTTTTCACGGGGGGCCGGGGGCAATCAAAACAGAAAAACACACTCAGCAACACGAGGAAAAAAAGAAAGTCACCTTAAAAGAGTCTCCCGTTTCAATTCCGGTCTACAGAACGGCTGACCGGAAAGTTGAAGACATTCCGCTTGAAGAGTATGTCATCGGTGTCGTTGCTTCGGAAATGCCGGCTGATTTCGATATCGAAGCTTTAAAAGCACAAGCGCTCGCGGCCCGCACATATATTGTGAGGCAAATGGTATCAGAGCAGGCTGTCCAATCACCGAAGGGCTCGCTCGTCGATGACACGCAGATGTTCCAGGTGTATAAAAACAAAGAGGAACTCCGCAGACTGTGGAAGAAAGATTACGATTGGAAAATCAAAAAAGTGACCGAAGCTGTAGCCAGTACGCAAGGCAAAATTTTAACCTATGATCATAAGCCGATTGACGCTTCGTTTTTCTCGACGAGCAACGGGTATACCGAGAATGCCGGGGCCTATTGGACAAGTGATATTCCGTATCTGCAAAGCGTGAAAAGCTCCTGGGATACAAAGTCGCCGAAATTCCTGAACCACAAAACGTTTACTGTCGCTGAATTTGAACAAAAGCTCGGCGTGAAGCTGCCCAGCTCAAACAGCATTGGGAAGATCACTGAAAGAACGCCGGGAAAACGCGTAGCGACTGCTGTCATCAATGGGAAGAAGCTTGAGGGAAGAGATATTCGGGAAAAGCTCGGCCTCAAATCGGCAGACTTTGATTGGAAACGCGACGGCAATCAGATTACCGTCACGACAAGGGGTTTTGGACATGGAGTAGGTATGAGCCAATACGGCGCGCATTATATGGCGAAAGACGGCAAGAAAGCTGAAGCCATCGTCAAGTATTATTACAAAGGAACAGCCGTATCCAACGCTGATGAATTTTTAAATAAATACATGGCGAAAAAATAAAAAAGAGACGTCTGCCTTATTGGCGGCGTCTTTTTAAATGTCATCAAAATTTGGCATTCTCATGAAGTTGATGCACGCCAAAAACATTATACAAATATTTCAAGAATCTGTGCCGGAGGGCTTGCTGAACAGCGTCAAAAGGCCGTGAATGTCTTGTCAATATAAGGGTTCACAGGATATAAAGTCTATTTAATCCGCTTGTTGTATGCTGAAATGAATAACGAGGAAAAGGAGACATGCCCTATTTATTTCTCCCTGGTGTTCTTCTACGATATTAATGTGTTAACGACTTTATTTCAGAAAGGGGAAAGGGAGAAATGAAGAAGAAGCTGACATTGGGTATTTTGACCGCTATGGTTCTTAGCCTTGGTTCGCCTGCTTTCGCAGCTGAGAAAAAACAGGAGGTAACAGTTGCCGAAGATTCGCCTAACGTTGCGATTATGCTTGATGCAAGCGGCAGCATGGCTAAAAAGATCGGCGGTGTCTCAAAATACGAGCTTGCCAAAAATGAGGCGTTCAGCTTTGGTTCTAAGCTTGAAAATGCAAACGTGCTCATGAGAGTTTTCGGTTCAGAGGGAAACAATAAAAATTCCGGAAAGGTACAATCCTGCAATGCAATCAGAGGAGTGTACGGGTTCCAAACGTATGACGAGCAAAGCTTCCGCAACTCATTAAACGGCATCGGACCGACTGGATGGACACCGATCGCCAACGCGCTCCAAGATGCCAAAAACGCGCTTGATCAGCTGAACAACAACGGGAAAAACGTCGTTTACCTGCTGACAGACGGTGAGGAAACATGCGGAGGCAATCCGGTAAAAGTTGCAACAGAACTGCGCAAAGCTAATGCGGTTGTCAACGTGATCGGCTTTGATTATGAAGGAGATTTTCACGGACAATTGACAAGCATCGCAGCAGCCGGCGGCGGTGAATATTTCCAAGCAAAAACCAAAAATGACATCAAAAGAATTTTCACTCAGGAAGCCATTGAGCTTTCTAAATAAACTGGAAAAAAGCTGTGGACATGTTTCCGCAGCTTTCCTTTTGTGATGAAAAGATTGTCAAAAAGTCAAGCAAAACACTTTACAAATATTAAGTTATTGTTTCAGAACGTTGAACCCTGCTGAATCCTTTGGAGGGGTAATTTGTCGTAACTGTGGTGGTATTGGGACGAAAACAGTCTTTTAGCGGACTTTTTTGATAGGACTTAAGTGAAAGTGTCGATCGATTATCGTAAGGATTATGAAGAATTTGTGAATTTGAAAAGGAGATCCGGCCTATTTATTTCTATCAAGCCTTCTTTTACGATGTTGGTGGACTAGATCTCATGCGGAAGATCGGTCCGAAAAACCAATGCGGAAAGGAAAGTGAGAAAGGTGAAAAAAAGGTTTACTCTGTTAACAACGTTCACCATGCTTTTGTCATTGGCTCCGGCTGCTGCTTTCGCGGCTGAAAACGGAAATGCGGACAACAGCAAAAAAGATGTCAATGTTGCAGTTGTGCTTGATGCAAGCGGCAGCATGGCACAAAAGGTTGAAGGAGAAAGAAAATTTGATATTGCCAAAGAATCCGTAACCGACTTTGCTGACCTGCTTTCAAGCGATGCGAATGTCATGCTGAATGTGTTCGGACATAAAGGCAACAATAAAAACTCCGGAAAAGAACTATCTTGCGGTACGACGGAAACCGTCTATGATCTGCAGCCGTTTTCTTCCAACTCGTTCGAAAACGCTTTAAGCGGAATCAAGCCTACAGGCTGGTCTCCAATTGCAAAATCTCTTTATGATGTAAAAGAAGATCTTGCCGATAAAGATGGTAAGAACTATGTTTACATCGTGACAGACGGTGAAGAAACATGCGGAGGAGACCCTGTTCAGGCAGCGAAAGATCTGCGCAAATCCAACATTAAAACGATCGTCAACATCGTTGGGCTTGACGTGAAAACCGTGAAAGAAAAAGCAAAGCTTAAAAAAGTAGCTGCTGCTGGCGGCGGAAAATTGATTGAAGCCGACTCAGCTTCTGATTTTAAAAAGGTATGGAAAGAAGAAGGCGTAAAACTGTCTCAGTAACTCCATACGAGAGCGGGACGGCAGCAGTGCCGTCCCGACCTTCTGTTAAGCTAATCTGTCGACATTTCGAGTTCTTCGATTCGTTTTTCTGCATAGCGCGGATCTTTTCTTGAATGGAAAATCTCCGCTTTTTCAATCATGACCGCCGTGTTGTATTCCGGAATACGGGCGTGGTTTTCGTATACGCCTTTAGGGATCAGGACATTTCCTTCCGGCCAGTAGACAGCCGTGTTTCCGCGTTGTACGCCGGCATATTTTGCCCGGCCTTGGAAAGTTCCGTAGCGGTTGAATAGAACGATCGCTTCTCCGTCTTGAATATAAAGGTCCTCGGCATCTTTTGGATGGATCATGACATCCTGGCGATCTGCCGCGTTGAAAGGATCTTTTTCACTATAAATCATCGAATTGAACTGTTTTCCCCGCCTTGTCGTCACGAGAAAGCGTCCTTCAGTTTGTCTGTTTTCAGGAAGATCGACGGGGATCAGGTTACCTCTGCTGTCTGCCGTCGGACAAATTCCGCCTTCACAAAGCCAGGCGCCGCCCCATTGAAAGACATCTCCGCGTTTTTTCAAATGCTGAATTCCTTCATAATTCCGGTTGGCAGCAGCAATTTCTTCACGGATTTCCGCAGCGCTGTCAAAATGGATCAGTTCTTTGTCTTCGGGCCGAACCCGTTTGGCAAGATCCATATAAATTTCCCATTCAGAACGGGCTTCTCCGATGCGCGGTCCTTTAATTTCAGGGCTGAAATAGACCATCCGTTCTGTACTGGTTGAGGTTCCTCCGCCAGGCTGTTCATACCTTGTCATCGCGGGAAGAATGATAACTTCCTCTTTGGCATCGACAAGGGTAGAAGTATTGAAGATGATGTCCTGATGGACCCTCACCTCTACTTCCTGTAACGCTTTTTTGATAAAATCGGGGTTCGGCATCGTCTCCAAAAAGTTGCCTCCGCTTGTATAAAACACTTTTACTTTTCTTTCGCTTTTGCTCGGCAGGAGCATGTTTTCGATCGTCTGGCCGATCGTATCGCCTTGCCAAGTCGGTATACGGAAGCCCCAAACCTTCTCGATCCGTGCTGCATTTTCTTCGTCAAAATCACCGCCTGGCAGGACGAAAGGATCGGCACCCATTTCTCCAGAACCCTGCACACCGCTGTGCCCTCTGATCGGCATGACGCCGCAATGCTTTCTGCCGATGAATCCTTGTAACAGGGCGAGATTTGCCACCTGTGAAATGTTGTCGGTCGCAAAACGGTGCTGTGTGAGTCCCATGCTCCAAATGAAAACGCCGGTTTTCGCCCGGGCCAGCAAGACGGCGAATTCTTTCATTCGATCTTTCGATATGCCGGATGACTCTTCAAGCGTCTTCCAATTTTGTTTTTCGATATGCTGTTTAAGCTCAGTGAACCCGTTTGTGTGTGCTTCGATAAAGGCGCGGTCAATGCTTGAACCGGGGGCCTCCCGTTCCATTTCAAACCAGTGCTTCATTACCCCGTTCATAAAGGCAATGTCGCCGCCGATATTGACTTGGTATACGTCATCAGTGATTTTGGTGCCGAAAAGGGCGCTCTCAGCTATCGATGGAATCCAGTATTTCTCCATCGAAGGTTCCAGGTAGGGGTTGATCATAATGATTTTTGTTCCCGCTTTTTTGGCGGCATACATGTATTTTGTTGACACCGGCTGGTTATTGGCGGCGACAGATCCCCAGAAGACGAGGACATCCGTCCCGATCCAGTCTCGGTAGCTGCAGCTTGAGGCGCCGATGCCGAGGGACCTTTTTAAAGCCGTTTTGCTTGGCGAGTGGCAGATCCGCGAGGCGTTGTCAATGTTGTTTGTGCCGATAAACCGAGCCGCTTTGGCGGCCGTATAGTATACCTCATTCGTAATCCCCCTGGCCGTTAAATAAAAGGCGAGCTGTCGTTTATCAATCGATTTGATTTTGTCCGCGATTCGGCTGAGCGCTTCATCCCATGAGATTCTCGAGAACGACCGTTCTCCTTTTTTTCTCGACAGCGGATAAGGGATGCGTCCGAGCTTTCTCAGTTCGGTGCTGTCCAGCTTTCTCAGCTGTTCGATGTCGGCGGACAGCCATTTGTCCTCGATCGCAGGCATCGTATTTAAGCGGAGGACGTTCAGCCGCGTCGTGCAGAGATGAGGCCCTGTGAGCGTCTGATCGCGGAGTCCGGACACACCAAGCGCACAGCCGTCGCACACGCCTTGCGTTAAAATTCTGTAGGCGTACGAAAGGTTGTCTTTATTGTCCCAAGCTGTTTTCATCGTATCTCTGATATGCTTTGGCTTTACCTTTCCGAGTCCCATCGGCGCCCAAGACGCCCACAGTTTTGGCGCGGGCTTTTTATTCAGCTTCATCGGACCTTGATGCTTTGTTTTTCCCATTTCATTCTCTCCTTTCCAGCGGATACTGCCGGATCATCCTTTTACCGAGTTTGAGACATGAACCGCCGCTTTTTTCCGCATCTGTTTAATGTCGGTTCTAATGAAGATCGAAATGAACAGGCCGATGCCGAACAGTGCTGCAAAAACCGTCAGGCTCTGGCTGTAGCTTCCTGTTGCATCACGCACCCAAGAAGAGAACATCGGGCCCGCAAGTCCTGCCGCCGCCCATGCCGTTAAAATGTAACCGTGGATTGCACCGAGCTGCTTTGTTCCGAACAAATCCCCGATATAAGCCGGAATTGCGGCAAACCCCCCTCCATAGCACGTATAGATCAATGCCATTAAAACAGAGAAGACGGCCTTGTCGGAAATAAACGGCAAAAGCGGAAAGGCGATCAGCTGTACAGCGAAAAAGACGGTATACGTATTCGGCCGGCCGATGTAATCAGATGCAGAGGCCCAGCCGATCCGCCCTAAACCGTTAAATGCGCCCAAAACGCCGACGAGAGCGGCAGCGGCGGCGGCGGACATGCCCGCACTTTCCTGCGCCAGCGGTGAAGCGATGGATATGATGGCGATTCCGCACGTAACATTAATAAAAAGCATCAGCCATAAATAATAAAAGCGTTTCGTTTTAATGGCTTCATTTGCCGTCAGCTGGGAAATATCGGCGCTTTGCGCCTTTCCGTTTTTTGCGGTTGAAAATCCTTCAGGCTTCCAGCCGTCTTCCGGCGGAGCGAGGTAAAGCGAAGACAGCATCATCACAAGAAAGTAGCAGATGCCGAGAATAAAAAAGGTATTGGCTATACCGATCGCTGAGATCAGCTTCTGTATGATCGGGCTGCTGATCAAGGCCGCAAATCCGAATCCCATAATGGCAAGCCCTGTAGCTAAGCCGCGGCGGTCAGGAAACCATTTAACAAGCGAAGATACGGGCGTAATATAGCCGACGCCGAGTCCGATTCCTCCGAAGACGCCGTAAAACAAATAAAGCAGGGGAAGGGAGCCGATCTGAACGGCGAAGCCGGAAAACGTCACGCCAGCTCCGAAGAAAAGAGCGGCGAGCATGCCTGCTTTTTTGGGGCCGTGCTTTTCGACGAAGTGTCCCAAAAATGCGGCTGAAAGACCGAGAAATAAAATAGCGATGCTGAACGTCAGGCTGATCTGGCTGAGGCTCCAGCCGAAGGTTTCAGCGAGCGGGTTTGTAAAGACGCTCCATGCGTATACAGACCCGATAGACAAATGAATGCCTACAGCACATAAAGCAATGAGCCACCTGTTTTTCACTTTTTTCATGCGAGAACCTCCTGTGGAAATGAAAGGCTTGTCATAAAGACAGAAGGCTGCCGGGGAGCGATTGTTTGAAAGCGGTTTCCGGGGTTGCTGCGAAGAAAGGCGGTCTGTTTGAAAAGTGTATATTTTTTGAACTTTTAAAAAATAATATCATGTTTTCAAGCTATCAACAAGATGAAGCTTCCAAATTTGACCTGACGGTTGTGAAACGGCATGATAGACGAGTATAGTAATAGATATGATAAGAAACAAAGGGGCGGGGTTTATTCATGGGGAAAAACATCACAACAAGCCGAAACATTTTCCGTTATGATAATGGAGAGATGACAGAGCAAGAAGATCAGATGGCAACGGAATTCCCCCTGACTGTCATGGTGAACGGTGAGGAATTTGTCACGCTTGTTTGTTCGCCGGACAGCCTGGAAGAACTGGTGATCGGATTTCTCGCATCTGAAGGTGTGATCCGTTTTAAAAATGAGATTAAAAGGTTTACAATAGATGAAAGTCTCGGATTCGCATATGTCGACCTTGTCAGCTCCAAAAAGCTGGTGCTGAAGGATTACACGAAGCGGGTGATCGGGTCCTGCTGCGGAAAAGGGCGGCATTTTTATTTCCAGCAGGACGTCAAAACTGCAAAAACGGCGATTGACGGCGTGACCATTACGCCTGAGAACTGTTTGGCGCTGATGCGCGACATGCAGAAAAGCAGCAAGCTTTTTCGCCATACGGGGGGCGTTCATAATGCCGCTTTGTGCAGCACTGACAAGCTGATTGCAGTCAGATCTGATATCGGAAGACATAATGCGCTTGATAAATTGTACGGATATTGTCTGCTTCACCAGGTTCCTGTGCGCGACAAACTGATCGTGTTCAGCGGCAGAATTTCTTCGGAAGTGCTGCTCAAAGCCGCAAAAATCGGGGTTTCCGCGGTCATTTCCAAGTCGGCGCCGACCGAGCTGGCCATTCAAATGGCGGAGGAGCTGAATATCATGACGATTGGTTTTGCGAGAAATCGGTCATTCAATGTATATACGCATCATGAGCGAATTCAGTTAACATAAAGGAGGCAACAGGCGTGAACACCAACAGTGAACAAGTTTTGGATCAGAAAAGCCGGCCGCTTCGGGATTTAAGAATTTCTGTCACCGACCGCTGCAACTTAAGATGTACGTATTGCATGCCTGCCGAAATCTTTGGACAGGATTATCCGTTTTTGCCAAAAGGCGAACTGTTGTCCTTTGAAGAGCTTGAACGATTGGCCAAGCTGTTTGTTCATCAGTTCGGGGTGGAAAAAATCCGCCTCACCGGCGGCGAGCCGCTGATGAGAAAAGATATGCCGGAATTAGTCGAGAAGCTTGCGGGGATCAAAGGGATTCGCGATATTGCGATGACGACGAACGGCGTTCTGCTGCCGGTTTACGCTGACAAGCTGAAAAAAGCGGGGCTGAAACGGGTCACGGTCAGCCTGGATTCCCTGGATGACGAGCGTTTCAAAGCGATCAACGGCAGAGGCGTCTCCGTCAGCAAGGTGCTGGCCGGAATTGAAGCGGCGAAAGAGGCCGGACTCGGCGTCAAGATCAACATGGTCGTCCAAAAAGGAGTCAATGAAAAGGATATTTTGCCGATGGCCCGCTATTTTAAAGAAAAAGGCCATATTTTGCGGTTTATTGAGTTTATGGATGTCGGGAACACAAATGAATGGAACCGTCAGTCAGTGGTGACAAAAGCGGATATCATCCGGATCATCAATGAAGACATGCCGGTTGAACCGATCGACCCGAACTACAAAGGAGAAGTCGCCAAACGGTACGGATACCTGGACGGTTCAGGAGAAATCGGTTTTATCTCTTCTGTATCCGATGCTTTTTGCAGCACGTGCAACAGAGCAAGACTATCGGCGAAAGGCGAGCTTTTCACATGTCTTTTCGCATCGAGCGGGTTTGATTTAAGAACCCTGATCAGAAGCGGGCAGACCGATCAGGAGCTGGCAAAGGCGATCGGCACCGTCTGGCGGAATCGCGATGACCAGTATTCGCTCGACCGCGCTCTTGCAAAAGCGGCTCCGCGGAAAAAGGTTGAAATGTCCTATATAGGAGGATAATTGACTGATTTGGAGAAAGCCGTCCATTGAAAAGATGGGCGGTTTTTTTATGCATTCGGAGACCGGCTTGACTTGCATATTGACAGGTTTGATACGGGGGAAAAGCGGAAATTTTTTTAAAAACATGGGCTGAAACAGAAAGGATGATTGAATGTTCGGAATGCAGGATATTGTCAAATTCTTCTGGTCGTTCTTGATCGTTTTTCCCGCCGTGTCGGTGCTTCATGTCTTGGGCCACAGCGTCATGGCGGTGTTGTTCGGCGGAAAATCTTCGCTTGAAATCGGGATGGGCAAAAAATTGCTGAAAATCGGCCCCGTGCAAATCAGAAGTGTTTACTTTATGGATTCCTTCTGCAAATACGGGGATCTGAAATACGATAACCGTTTTACGAATGCGATGATTTATGCCGGCGGATCGCTGTTTAATTTAGCGTCTATTTTTATTGTCAATCTGCTGATTATCAAAGACATCATACCCGAAAATATTTTTTTCTACCAGTTTGTTTATTTTTCAACCTATTATGTATGTTTTGCTTTGATTCCCGTGAGATATTCCGAAAATCATCTTTCTGATGGAATGGCAATTTATAAAGTGCTGAGATATGGGGAGAAGTACGAGATTAATAATTGAGTATGCCGGCTGCGGGCACATCCCGGAGCCGGCGTTTTTCAGACATGCATGATGTCTTCAGGCAGTTTCCTTAGCTTTCGAACGGATTCGATGAATGTTTCCAAAGGATCGCAGCCGCTAAAATATTGAAATGCTTCCCGATCCCCGTTGTTCATCACGACGAGGTGATCGCCTCCTGTTATCAGCCCTTTTTCGCGGCGGAACGAGGAGATGGTATCATAGCGGATGTCAAGGTGAAAAGGGGCGCCAAACAGAGAAGAATAAAACATGAGCCGCCTGTTGGTGGCCGCAAGCACGCCTCTGTAAGGAGTGTAACGTGCAGACAGTCTCGCGTTATACGCGCAAAGCATAATAGATCTGATTTCTTCATTCGGCTAAGCCGGACATCCAAAGCTGCTTTTCCTTCTGCTATCTCTTTCATTGAAAAACACTCCTTTCATCAACCAATACGAAAGACCCTTTGAAAAAGTTCCAAAGTGAGACATGAGGGTGGTTTGAAAAAATTTTATTTATTCTTACGATCATTAAGGATATGATAAGAGTTGACAAAAAACTTATCCTGTAACTATAATAATTACATCGGTGGTGAAAACTTATGGTGAACACCCGTCTTTCAGTGGCCATTCATATTTTATCTTTAATTGCCGCAAACCCGCGGGAATCTTCGGAAATGATCGCCGGGAGCGTCAATACGAACCCTGTTGTGATCAGGCGCATGATCAGCCAGCTCAAAAAAGGCGGTATTTTGACGTCGAGGCCGGGAGTGGCCGGGGCAACCCTGAAAAGAGATCCTGAAGATATATCTCTGCTGGATATTTACCGCGCGGTTCAGCCGCAAGAGGAATTGTTTGCGATTCATGACAAGCCGAATCCAAACTGTCCGGTTGGAAGACAAATTCAAACAACGCTTGACCAAACGTTTCACAGCGTTCAGCAGGCGATGGAGAACGAATTGGCCAGCAAGTCTCTTAAAGACGTCTTAACTCATCTCTTTTAAATAAGAGATGATGTTTCATCATCAACATGTAACTTATTTTGTTACAAATGTGGAAGTATTATCGGTGACACATGCACAATCATCACAACAAAGCCTTATGAGTTATGGGGGACATTCATGATCGTATGCCGGTTTTCCTTACTGATGTGAAGGAAAAGGGAAGGCTCACCCTTAAAACTGAATATCTACAAAGCTTGCTGCAGCCATATGATGCTAGCATATCGCTTGATATATCACCTTCGCTTAGCTGCTATGTTCTAAGCAGTTGGTGATATTTTGTTGTATCCCCAATTAAGGTATCGTACAATTCCACTCTTCCTTTAAAATGGCGTAATAATATTCATCCCACCATTCATTGCCTTTGGGAATACATTTTTTAAAGAAGCCTTCTCTTCTCATTCCAATCTTCTCCATAACTCGGTATGACGGAATATTCTCAGGTTGACACGTAGCTATAATCCTATGCAGGTTCATTTCTTTAAATCCATATTTCAAGATCGCTTGTGCTGCTTCAGAAGCATACCCTTTATTTTGATATTTAGGATGAAACACCCACCCGATCTCATATGTATGTTCACCAAAATACTTATGAAAAACAATATGGCCTATAAGTAAATCTTCATCCATTCGTATGACAGGGAATTTTTCAGCGTTATCACCTTTGTTTTTATTTACAAATGCTTTTGCATCTTCTTCAGTAAAAACGCCTTCCGGTATATACTTCATCACATTACTATTTGATGTATACTCATATACAGCTTGCCAATCTTTGAATTCAAATTCGCGTATCAATAACCTTTCTGTTGTGATATGCATGAAACGAACCTCCCATCAAAAAAACTTCTGCTTATCTTGATTTCGATATGAAGACAACAATAACCTCTTTAAAGACGATCCTTATTCAACAATCTGGCAGAAAACAAGTACCTCAGCTTGTATCTTCATGCAGACTTTTATATATGCTTTTAATTGGTCTCATTATAATCCTTGTTCTCATGTACTAATCGTTTAACTTTCCGCATCAGCCCGGCGGCATTTTTCAACCCGTAAGGAAAGAGAACAGGTTCATCTCAAAAAGGTCAGAAAAACTTGATCGTAACACCGCCGGAGAAAGCTGCATCAGTTATGCAGGCTATGTCATTGCAGTGGTGACGAAGCTGAAAAAGGCGAGCACATCAATGAGCGTTTCACCGTTGGTGGAGAAGCCGAATTATAAAAGCCTGTCTCAGTCAATTCCCGAGACAGGCTTTTGATCATCATTCGTAATAATAAGGATCGTATCCGCTGTGTAAATCGGTAAGAATACCTAAAAAGATCAGGAAGAAAAAGGCGACTATGCATAAAATGAAGATCACAATATTGGATAGTAAGAAGAAAAATTGCCATTTCATAAACTTCACATAGTTATCAAGCAAGGCTTCATGCGGTTCTTGCGGCATGTCATCACTCATTTTCTGAGCGGCGTTTGCCGATTTTATAAGGTAGATCCCCGAAAAAATCATTAGCACACCTGGAGCGGCTCCGATGATAAGCAAAGAAATTCCGAAAAAGGCATAGATGCCTCCGCCGATAATCATAAAAACGCCGGTTATTTTTCCCCATTTTGCAATCGCATCGAGCGATTTTTTCATGCTGGCTGTCATTTCCAAAATAAGAAGTCACGCCTTCCCTGTAAATATAGTAATTTCTCTATAGTTATACACTAGGCAAAAAGATATTGAAATGATAAGTATTGATTTTTTATTATATTTTAAAGTGCACATGGGCAGGTGGCCGCACTGACAACATGATTCCCCAATAAAAGCGGCTGTGTTATAGTAAATCGTAAGAAGCATATCAGCTATAAGTGATGTGAAATGCACCTTGCAAACTGGTATTTTGTGCCGGACCAGAACCCCGCAACCAATTTACCATATTGTTTTAGGGGCATTTTTATTTTTGTGATATGACTGGTGTTACGAAAGGCGGTTTTTCTATGAAATCTTCTTATTTCTATCGTCTCTTGCAAATCGATCATATAAGAAAGCCCGGCGATCTTCCGGATGAACAGCAGCTGGCAGACTCTTTCGTTTTGATCTTTCACTTGAAGGGTGAAGGGAGAATCGATATACAGGCATCAGGCAGGCCGCTCCAAAAAGAAACGCTGTATATTGTTCCGCCTTATGAAACATTCGGAATCACAGCTTCGTCAGCTGAAATCAGCGGGTATCTCATCAGGCTGCAGCCCTACAGCTATGACGACCGCCGCCTGACGCTTGAAGCAGACACCGACCCTGACGCTTTTTCCGACCTTCAGATGATGAATGTCCATTCTGTCGGAAATCTGGCCTCCCGCCTTCAGGAACTTTCCGCCTTATGGCCGGCTTCTTCAGCGCTCCAGGAGCTGAAATGCCAAGCAGACCTGCAGCAGCTTTTGTACGATATCTATTCGGCTAAACTGACTCATCCCGAAAACACCGCATCAGCCATAGGAAAAACAAAGGAGTATATTGAAGAGCATTCAGATGCACACCTGACGCTTGATCAACTCGCGCAAATGGCCGGAATCAGCGCGAAGCATTACAGCGAAACGTTCAAAAAGCTGTACGGTCGAAGCGTGACAGAGTTTATTACTGAGACGCGGATGACGAAAGCGAAGCAGCTGATGGCGAAAGCAAGCTACAAGCTGAGGGAAATCTCAAGCCAAATCGGGTATCAGGATGAATTTTATTTCAGCAGGACATTTAAGAAGCATACCGGTTTATCCCCGACCGTTTATATGAAAAAAAGGCGCAGGAAACTGGCGGCCTACGGCCAGAATACGATCGGACAGCTGATACCGCTTCACCTCATTCCTTACGCCGCTTCCCTGCATCCGAAGTGGACATCGTATTACTATAAGCATTATGCGGCAGATATTCCGGTCCATCTGAGCGCTTACCGCTTTCACGAGCCGTGGGAAGAAAACCTGCGGACATTGTCATCGGCTGCCCCTGAGCTCATTATCAGCATGGACAGCGTGTCTCACAAGGAACGGGAGCAACTCCAGTCGATCGCCGATGTCTTCTTTTTGCCTTCACAGGAACAATGGAGGAGGCATTTTATGCTGACCGCATCTCATTTGGATGAAGAAGCGGAGGCTCAGAAATGGCTGCTGTCTTACCAGCGTCTCACCGAGACCGCGAAAGAAACGCTTTATCCGATCTGCGGACGCCGAAGCTTTTTGTTTTTGCGCCTGCATAAACACGAGATTTATCTGGCGCATAACCGCTCTGTTCAAGATGTATTTTTCGGCGACCTTGGCTTTGAATCGGCTGTATCGCTTGAAGAACCGACTGACAGGGCCGTGTCGATCGAAACGATCGCGGCATATCAGCCGGATATCATTATGATTTTCATTTTTAAAGAGCCGGAGACGCTGGCATTCTACCGGGAGCTGCAGCAGTCGGCTGCATGGCAGGATTTAAAAGCGGTCCGGCATCACCGGATGTATCAGGTGAATTCTGATCCTTGGCGGGAATATTCCGCATGCAGCCATGAACGAATCATTCGCCAGGCGGTTCGGCTGCTGTCCGGAAAAAATCCATTTTAATTGCCGGATATTATCCATGGTGTTCTCGAAGAGGCAACCCTATAATTTTAATTGATAATAGTTATCAATTAAATCAGGGGGTCTCAATCAGATGAGAAAAATATCAATATTTCTATTTATTCTCCTTCTCGCGTTTGGCGCAGCGGGATGCGGGAACAGCAAAGAAAAGGCGGGCGGCGATGGCAAGAGCTCAGCGTCAGCTGAGAAAAGCATCGAGTACCTCGATCATACATACAAGGTGAAGACCCCGGCCGAACAAATCGTCATTACGGGAAGCGTGGAATCGATGGAAGATGCCAAGCTTCTGGATGTACACCCGGCCGGTGCCATTTCCTTCTCCGGAAAGTTCCCGGACCTGTTCAAGAGCATTACTGACAAAGCAGCTGCCGTCGGCGAAAAAACGGAACCGAACCTGGAGAAAATTCTTGAGCTTAAACCGGATGTCATCCTGGCTTCAACGAAATTTCCGGAAAAAGTGGTGAAAAAGCTGGATAACATCGCGACGACGATTCCTGTTTCCCACGTTTCTTCAAACTGGAAAGACAATTTAGAGCTGCTGGCTGAACTGACAGGCAAAGAAGATAAAGCGAAGCAGATTATTTCGGATTATGAAGCGGACCTTAAGGAAGCAAAAACAAAGCTTGAGAAAACGGCCAAAGATACAAAAGCGCTCGTTGTCAGAATCAGACAAGGCAATGTCTTTATCTATCCGGAAGACGTATTTTTCAATTCCACTTTATACGGCGAGCTGGGCTTCACAGCTCCAAAAGAAGTCAAAGCGGCAAAAGCCCAGGAGTTAGTTTCTTTAGAAAAACTGAGCGAAATGAATCCGGATTATATGTTTGTTCAATTCTCTGACGATGAGAATGCTGACAAGCCGAATGCGCTGAAAGATCTAGAGAATAATCCAATTTGGAAAAGCATTTCTGCAGTGAAAAACGACCATGTATTTGTCAATGCTGTAGATCCGCTTGCGCAGGGCGGCACGGCATGGAGCAAGGTAGAATTTTTAAAGGCTGCAGCTGAGAAATTGGCGCAGAACAAATAGAAAAGGTTTCTTGAACGATGCATTCAAAGCACATGACCCGCATCATTATGATCTCTGCTCCGTTTGCCATACTGCTGTCCGTTTTTCTGTCGGTATGTTACGGTGCAAAACAGCTTGAGCCCGAAGTGATTTTTTTGGCGCTGCTGCATTTTGATCCGGGCAACACAGATCATCAAATCATTTGGCATTCCCGTCTTCCGCGCGCTGCCGGCGCTCTTTTAATCGGAGCGGCGCTGGCGGTGTCCGGTGCGCTTATGCAGGGCATCACCCGAAATTATTTAGCTTCCCCGTCGATTATGGGCGTTTCCGACGGATCAGCATTCGTGATCACGCTGCTGATGGTGTTGATTCCGGGTTCGACTTCCCTGGAGATGATGGGCTATTCGTTTATCGGATCAGCCGTTGGCGCCGGCCTCGTCTTCGGCCTCGCCTCGGTGATTCCAAACGGTTTTATGCCGGTTCAGCTTGCCATCATCGGGACGGTCACAAGCATGCTGCTCAGCAGTCTGTCAGCGGCGATGTCGATTTACTTTCAAATTTCCCAGGACGTCAGCTTCTGGTACAGCGCCAGGCTGCATCAATTGAATCCCGAGCTGCTGAAGTATGCTGTGCCGTTTTTTGTGATCGGCATCATTCTGGCGCTCTCTCTCAGCAAAAAAGTGACAGCTCTATCATTGGGAGATGACATTTCCGAAAGCCTCGGCCAGAAAAAGCAGGCCGTCAAATGGACAGCGATGGCAGCGGTCGTCATTCTGACAGGCTGCTCCGTCGCTATGGCGGGTAAAATAGCTTTTGTCGGATTGATTGTACCGCATATTACGCGTTTTCTTGTCGGGGCGGATTATAGCCGGATGATCCCATGCTCCTGCGTTCTCGGCGGCATTTTTTTGACGCTGGCCGATCTTCTCAGCCGGCTGCTCAACTATCCGTTTGAGACACCGATTGAAGTCGTCACTTCGGTGATCGGCGTTCCTTTCTTCCTTTATTTGATCAAAAGAAAAGGAGGGGAGCAGCGTGCCTAAAAAGGTTGCAGTCATCTATGCTGTTTTTATTGTGCTGATTCTCACAATCTGTTATCTCAGCATAACAGTAGGATCGTTTGCCGCACATCCGGCTGAGCTGTTATCAACATTGTTTCACATCAACCCGAATGAGCAATACGCCATTCTCCTGTTTGAGCTGCGTCTTCCAAGGATTGTGACGGCAGCACTCGTGGGCCTTGGGCTCGGCATTGCCGGTTCCGTCATCCAGGCGATGACAAGGAACGGACTGGCTGACCCGGGAATCCTGGGGATTAATGCCGGTGCGGGTGCGGCGATCGTCGGCTACATGCTGATCTTTCAAGGCCAGACTGAAACGACAAGCCTGCTCGCTGCAATGGGGATGCCATTCTTCGGCTTGATCGGTGGCATTTTGGCGGCGGTATTCATTTTTATCTTTGCCTGGCATGGCGGCAACTTGGATTCGGGCAGGATTATTCTCGTTGGAATCGCGATTAATTCGGGTTTCAGCGCTATTTCGCTGTACCTGTCATTGAAGATGAATCCGAATGACCACGAAATGGCCATGGTTTGGAAAAACGGAAGCATCTGGTCGGCGAATTGGACGTATATTCAAGCGGCACTGCCGTGGCTGCTGCTTCTCATTCCATTCCTGGTGACAAAGTCCGGCCTGCTCGATACCATTCGCTTTCATGAAGATACGGTGAAGAGTCTCGGTGTATCCGCCAATGTTGAAAAAGTGCTGCTGCTGACGGCTTGTGTCGGCATCATCAGCGCCTGTGTGGCTATCTCCGGGAGCATGGCATTTGTCGGCCTGATTGCTCCGCACATCTCGCGGAGGCTCGTCGGCGTTCTGCACCGCCACTCATTGCTGTTAAGCGGTTTGATCGGGATGTTTCTCGTATTGTGCGCCGATTTTGCCGGAAAGCTGCTGTTCCAGCCGTCCGAAGTGCCGGCGGGTATCATCCTCGCCATTTTCGGTGTGCCTTACTTCTTATTTTTACTGTTTAAACAAAAAAAGACGGTTCATTAGACTGTTTTTAGCTCATCAAAGAGGGGAAGGGAGAATCACATGGCTCAAGAAAAACTTCAGCAGTCTGTCAATGCTGCTGAATGTATTCCGGTGGCGATACCGGGGACAGAACAGCGGTGCATGCGTTCACCGGATGGGAGCCGCACATACCGGATTTTTATTGCGAAACCATTTGGGGAACCGCCGCCCGCAGGATATCCCGTGATTTATCTGCTTGACGCCAATTCCGTGTTTGGAACAATGGTGGAGGCATTGCGGATGCAGTCGCGTCGTCCCGATAAAACCGGCGTCATGCCGGCCGTTATCGTCGGCATCGGCTATGAAACCGACGCTCCCTTTGACCGGGGGCGGTATTACGATTTTACTCTGCCGGATTCGGGCGCCGAGCTGCCCAGGAGGACCGATGGAGCAGACTGGCCGGAGCCGGGCGGGGCAAAAGCTTTTCTGTCCTTCATCGAACAGCAATTAAAGCCGGAGATCGAACAGGAATTCACGATTGATGTGAAAAGTCAGGCGATTTTCGGTCATTCCCTTGGCGGACTTTTTGTTCTGCAGACCCTGTTTACAAAACCGGACCTATTTCAGACATATATCGCCGGCAGTCCGTCCATCCATTGGCATCCGTCCTTTTTTGATGAAGAGCATGACTTTATTTCGAAGCTGCAGGAAGCGGATGGCGATGTAAAGGTATTGCTCGGGGCCGGAGAGCTCGAAAAGACGCATAAAAGCGGGATGAACGACAATGCAAAAAGATTGGCCGCCCGCCTGGCCGCCTTGGACAAACAGGGAATTCGCGCGGAGTACCATGAATTTAAAGGGGAAGGTCATATATCGGTTCTCCCTGTGTTAATCAGCAGAGCGCTCCAGTTTGCCTTCAAGCCTGATTGACAGCGGGGCGCTTCCGGCGCCCCGTGCTTTCAGAAAAGATAAGAATGGATAACAGATAATATACCAAAAGCATTGATACGGATAGACAATCGAAAACGATTTGACCGTTTGCATTTATTGGTATATTATATTTTTAAACGATAATGATTATCATTATCAATTAAGAGTTTAGCTGGCAGTGACTCTTTAAGACTTGGGAGCTGCCGTTTTTAAGAAAGGAAATGATAAGAGTGAAAGGCAAGGTTGCTTTGGTGACTGGGGCTTCGCAAGGAATCGGCAAAGAAGTGGCTCTGGCGCTTGCTGAACGCGGGGTGTTTGTTGCCGCAGCTGATCAAAATCGAAAAGGGCTGCTTGAACTTGAAGCCGAACTTGAACGAAAAGATCTGCAGGGTTCCGGTTTTGCCGCGGATGTGGGCGACAGTGCCGCCGTCGAGCAGGTTGTGGCCCATGTTGAACGCGAGATCGGTCCGATAGACATGCTTGTCAATGTAGCCGGCGTGCTCAGAACGGGTCTGATCCATTCATTGAGTGATGAAGATTGGGAGAAGACGTTCAGCGTCAATTCCACCGGGGTTTTTAACGTATCGCGTGCCGTCGCCCGCCGGATGATGACGCGCAGAACTGGAGCGATCGTGACTGTCGGATCAAATGCGGCGGCAGTGCCGCGGGTGCATATGGCCGCCTACGCGGCCTCTAAGGCGGCCGCTTTAATGTTTACGAAATGTCTCGGCCTTGAACTTGCCGAGCACAACATCCGCTGCAATATCGTATCGCCCGGATCAACCGATACGCCGATGCAGCGGTCGCTATGGCAAGATGAGGAAGCTGCGCAAGGCGTCATTGAAGGATCACTTGAAACATTCAAAACGGGAATCCCGCTCGGAAAATTGGCTTCGCCGGCTGATATTGCAGATGCTGTAGTATTTTTGCTGTCTGACGGGGCTCGCCATATTACGATGCACGATTTGCGCGTTGATGGCGGAGCAACGCTTGGAGCCTGATTCAATCTAAAGGAGGTTTTAATGATGATGGAACGTCATGTCGTGTCAGAAGCGCTTGCGGATCAGCTGTTGAAGGAATATCAGGCCGGTGCTTCATTCTTTTTCTCTTCCCCGGAGCGGACCATTCTGGCGGAAGGTGTTTTGGCTTCTGTTTCTCAAACGGAAGAGCAAAGCCTTGCTCAGCGGGCTGCGGAAGTTCTGAAAAAAGCGAGGGAGAACGGGCAGAAAAATCCGATGGTGGTCGGAGCTGTGCCGTTTGACGATGCAAAGCCGGCGCAGTTAACCGTGCCGGTCGAAGCGTGGCAGGCGGGGCCGCTGACATGTGAAGAAGACGGTAAAGAGGAGCCTGAACCTGCCCTTTACCCCTATGATATCGAGCAGATTCCAAGCCCGGAAGCGTATATGACCGGGGTCAGACGAGGATTGGCAGGTATAGCAGCAGGAGAATACAGCAAGATCGTCCTTTCCCGGTCATTGCAGCTGACCTCGCCGATCAAAGTCGATATCGGTCAATTACTGCGAAATCTTGCCCGCCGCAATACAAGCGGGTACAACTTTGCTGTTGACTTAACCGGACAGTCGGCGGAAGCGCCTCGTACCACTTTGATAGGGGCAAGTCCCGAGCTGCTTGTATCACGGTCCGGGTTCCGTGTTACGGCAAATCCTTTAGCAGGTTCAAGACCTCGAAGCGATGATCCTGAAGAAGATCGAAGAAGGGCGGCTGAACTGCTTGCTTCTCCTAAAGACCGTCACGAACATGCGGTCGTAGTTGAAGCGGTTGCTTCCGCGCTCAGGCCGTTTTGCCGAAAGCTGGAGGTGCCGGAACCGTCGCTCATCAGCACGCCGACGATGTGGCATCTTTCAACTGAATTGAAGGGAGAGCTTACAGATCTTTCTGTATCATCATTAGAGCTCGCCGCCGCCCTTCATCCGACGCCTGCTGTTTGCGGCACGCCGACGAATGCGGCGAAAGAAGCGATTAAACAGATTGAGCCGTTTGACCGCGGATTTTTCACAGGTATGGTCGGCTGGTGTGACGCGGACGGTGATGGTGAATGGGTCGTAACGATTCGCTGTGCTGAGGCGGAGGAACACGCGCTGCGGCTGTACGCAGGCGCCGGAATTGTCGCCGGATCGAAGCCTGAAGAAGAACTTGCCGAAACGTCTGCAAAGTTTCGGACAATGCTTCTTGCGATGGGAATGAACAGTGAATAACGGAGGGATAAAGGATGTTGAAAGGGTGCCCAACATGGCCGAAGGAGTTTGCGGATAAATATCGGAAGGAGGGATGCTGGCGAGGCGAAACATTTGGAGGAATGCTGAGGGAACAGGCCGAAAAACATGGCAGCCGCATTGCCCTTACATACGGAGATACCCATTTAAGCTATCGAGAGTTAGACAAGAGAGCCGACTCTTTGGCTGGCGGTCTTTTACAGCTTGGGATCAAAAAAAATGACCGCGTCGTTGTCCAGCTGCCGAATGTCATCGAGTTTTTTGAAGTTTGCTTTGCGCTCTTCCGAATCGGAGCTCTGCCTGTCTTTGCGCTTCCATCGCACAGACATAGCGAGATCACTTATTTTTGCGAGTTTTCTAAAGCTGCTGCTTATGTGATTCCCGATCATCACGCAAAGTTTGACTACCGCAAGCTGGCGAGACAGGTAAAGGGAAAGCTGCGGGGGCTTCGTCATGTCATTGTCGCCGGCGAATCGGAGGAGTTTGAAGCGCTGTCGGGCCTTTATGATCAGCCTGCCCCTCCGCAGAACGTCCATTCAGAAGATGTCGCTTTTCTTCAATTGTCAGGGGGAAGCACAGGTCTGTCCAAGCTGATCCCGAGGACGCATGATGATTATATATACAGCTTGAGGGTCAGCGCAGAGGTTTGCAGGCTTGATCACAACAGCGTGTATCTTGCCGCTCTCCCAATCGCTCACAATTATCCGCTCAGTTCGCCGGGAGTGCTCGGTACACTCTATGCGGGAGGCCGAGTCGTTCTTGCGTCAGGAGGCAGCCCGGATGAAACCTTTCCTCTGATCGAAAAGGAGAGGGTAACGATCACAGGTCTCGTACCGCCGCTTGCGCTAATCTGGCTTGACGCTGCTCCGGCTCGCCGGGACGACTTGTCAAGCCTCCAGGTCCTTCAAGTCGGCGGGGCGAAATTCAGTGCCGAAGCCGCCAGGCGCGTCACATCGGTGTTTGGCTGCAAACTGCAGCAGGTTTATGGCATGGCAGAAGGTCTGGTCAACTATACCAGACTTGATGATCCTGAAGACACGATCGTTCACACACAAGGCAGACCGATGTCTCCGTTTGACGAGATTAAAATTGTGGATAAAGAAGGACGCGAACTTGGACCCGGACAGACCGGGGAGCTTCTGACAAGAGGTCCTTATACGATCCGCGGCTATTACAAAGCTGAGGAACACAATGCCAAAGCGTTCACTGAAGACGGGTTTTACCGTACGGGCGACTTGGTCAAAGTCAATTCATCAGGCTATTTGATTGTTGAAGGACGAGCCAAAGACCAGATCAACAGAGGCGGGGAGAAGGTTGCCGCGGAAGAAGTGGAAAACCACCTGCTCGCACATCCCGCCGTGCTTGATGCGGCGGTTGTCTCGATGCCGGATCAATTTCTCGGCGAAAGAACGTGTGCGTATGTTATCCCCCGCGGCGCTGCACCTGCTCAGGCTGAATTGCAATCGTTTTTGAGAGAAAGGGGCCTTGCAGCCTACAAAATACCCGACCGGGTGGAAATGGTTGAAGCATTCCCGCAGACAGGCGTAGGAAAAGTCAGCAAAAAAGAACTGCGTACAGCGATTGCTGAAAAAATGTCCGCAGCTAAGAATATCACCTGATAAAAAAATGAGAGGATGTGATTTGATGGCCATTCCTGCCATCTTACCGTACCGAATGCCAGAAGCATCAAATATGCCGAAAAACAAGGTGTCATGGACGCCTCATCCGAAGCGCGCTGCACTTCTCATCCATGACATGCAGCAATATTTTCTCAACGCTTACCGTTCCGGCGAGTCTCCGGTAACAGATCTGCTGGCTCATATTAAGAAGCTGCGGAAGCGATGTGCCGAGCTTGGCATCCCGGTTATTTTCACGGCTCAGCCAGGCGCCCAGACACCGGAAGAACGGGGGCTTCTCCAAGATTTTTGGGGAGCCGGAATTGGTCCTGATCCCGATGAGCAGAAGATCGTAGATGAGCTGAAACCGAATGAAGGCGACATCGTTCTGACCAAGTGGAGGTACAATGCGTTTAGAAAAACCAACCTTTTAGGTGTGCTGGAGGAGCAAGGTCGGGATCAGCTCATCATCACCGGCATCTATGCCCATATCGGCTGCCTGATGACGGCATGTGATGCGTTTATGCAAGATATTGAAACGTTTTTTGTCGCCGATGCGGTGGCGGATTTCTCATTAGAGCATCATGAAATGGCTATCACATACGCAGCTGACCGCTGCAGCGTCACAATCACTGCGGAACAGCTTTTGAGCCAGCTGAAAGATGACGAAAGCCATGAACACGCAAAAGAAAGCTCTCATGCACTAACAAAACAGATCATTCGTGAACAGGTCGCAACGCTTCTTCTTGAATCACCTGAAAAGATAAGCGACAGCGAAAATTTGATTTACAGGGGACTTGATTCCGTGAGAATCATGAGTCTCGCGGAGCGCTGGCGCCGAGCGGGGCGGGAGGTGTCATTTGTGGAGCTTGCGGAGGACCCTTCGATTGAAAACTGGTGGAGACTGTTGTCCTCCTCTAAAGAAGCACCCTTGCCAAATGCAGACTATCAATGAAGGAGGTCGCCTTAATGCCTGAAAGTCAACATAACCGAAAGCCATTATCAGGAGCGCAAGCCGGCATTTGGTTTGCTCAGCAGCTTGATCCGGAAAATCCGATCTACAATACAGCTGAATACGTTGAAATAAGAGGCCCGCTTGATCAAGAGCTTTTCGAGAAAGCGCTGCGCCATGTTATGAAAGAAGCTGAATCATTCCATGCCAGATTTGGAGAAGATCAAGACGGACCGTGGCAAGAGATCGTTCCGTCGGCAGATTTTCCGATTCATTACATTGATGTCAGCTCAGAAACCGATCCGGAACAGGCGGCTAAAAGCTGGATGAAGGATGATCTTGCCCATCCGGTTGATCTGACCCGCGGTCCGCTTTTTACAGAAGCGCTTTTCAAAACGGCGCCGGATCATTACTTCTGGTATCAGCGAACTCACCATATCGCAACGGACGGGTTCAGCTTTACACTGATCGCCGAGCGGCTGTCAAAAATATATACCGCATTAATGCAGAACAAATCGATCGACCAGAGCGGAGCCTTTGGCTCCCTCGATTTGATTCTCGCGGAGGAAACGGCTTACCGGGTATCAGAACAGTATCAGGAAGATCGGCGATTTTGGCTTGAGCGTTTCAGCGATGAACCGGAGGTGGTCAGTCTTGCCGAAAGAGCGCCGCGTACCTCTTCAAGCTTTCTTCGCAGGTCTGATTATCTGCCGAGTGAACATGCTGATCGTCTTCTGTCTGCCGCAAGCAGAATGGGGACAACTTGGCACGAAACCGTGATGGCAGCAGCTGCCATATATGTTCATCGGCTGACGGGGGCAAATGACGTCGTTCTCGGGATGCCGATGATGTGCCGCCTCGGGTCAGCCGCTCTCCATATTCCGGGTATG
Organism: Bacillus sp. LB7; assembly: GCF_030449715.1. Lineage (NCBI taxonomy): Bacteria > Bacillati > Bacillota > Bacilli > Caryophanales > Bacillaceae > Bacillus > Bacillus sp. LB7. The sequence goes on along the minus strand of NZ_JASGCA010000014.1, from coordinate 50,853 downwards.
GTCATGAATCTCCTTCCCCTTCGGATTAGCATGCAGCCGGAAATGAGCGTAGGAGAGCTGGTCAAGCAAATCTCAGCGGAAATGATGAAGCTGAGGCGTCATCAGCATTACCGCCACGAAGAACTGCGCCGGGATCTCAAGCTGCTTGGCGAAAATCAGCGGCTGTTCGGTCCGCAGCTTAATTTGATGCCTTTTGAGAACCGCTTGAATTTTGCCGGCTGTCAAGGCATCGTGCATAATCTTGCCACGGGACCTGTGGACGATCTGTCAATCAACATTTACGGCCGCCCGGACGGAGGCGGGTTGAAAGTAAACATGGATGCAAACCCCGCTGTTTATCATGCGGATGAACTTGAACATCATGTTCATCGTTTTCTTACTCTTCTGAAAACGATTGCCGATTGCGAGCAAACTCAGCCGGTGGGGACGTTGGATATTCTTCTCCCGGAAGAACGCGCTCAAATTTTGATCGAATGGAATCAAACAGACCGCGGTCTTCCCAATGAGAGTCTTCCGCAGCGATTTGAAAGGATGGCGAAGGAGTGCCCTGAATCTCCGGCAGTCGTTTGCAATGATGAGGTTCTCACCTATTCCGAATTAAATAAAAGGGCAAATCAACTGGCTCATCTGCTGATCAATCAGGGGGCGAAACCGGAGACATTCGTTGCTTTGGCACTGCCGCGATCAGCGGAAATGATTGTCAGCATGCTCGCCGTTCTCAAGGCTGGAGCGGCTTATTTACCTATAGATCCCGATTATCCGGCTGACAGGATCGAGTATATGCTCAATGATGCACAGCCGCTGTTTGTCATCACCAGCAAAAAAGCACAAGACATGATCAGGTCGCAAACGCCGAAGTTAATCCTTGATGAACAGACTGTTGTGGAAAAAATATCCGGCTATTCTGAAGAAAATCCCGGCGGACAGCATTCCGGCGCCCAGCCGGCATATATGATCTACACGTCCGGATCAACCGGCAGGCCTAAAGGTGTTGTTGTACAAGCTGAAAGCTTATTCAATTTTTTGCTTTCCATGCAGGATATGTTCCAGCTTAATCAAGATGACCGGCTGCTGGCTGTCACTACAATTGCATTCGACATCTCAGCACTCGAAATGTATTTGCCGCTGATCAGCGGGTCAGCAGTCGTTCTTGCCGAGAAGGAGACGGTACAAGACCCGTCCGCATTGGCCAAAATGATTGAAACATACGGAATCACCATGATGCAGGCCACACCGACCCTCTGGCACGCATTGGCCTCAAGCGCTCCTGACAAGCTTAAAGGTCTTCGTGCGCTTGTCGGCGGTGAAGCTCTGCAAGCGAGCCTGGCCCGGCAATTGCAGCAGCTCGGATGCACATTAACGAACCTTTATGGACCGACGGAAACAACGATTTGGTCTACTGCCGCCGCGCTGGAAGCAGGCTGCACGGAACCTCCGGGAATCGGCCGTGCGATTTGGAATACGCAGCTGTATGTTCTAGACGCCGGATTGCAGCCTGTGCCTCCGGGAGCGGCTGGAGAACTTTATGTGGGAGGAACAGGAGTGGCGCGCGGCTACTTGAACAGACATGCTCTCACGGCTGAACGCTTTATTGCGAATCCGTACGGGCCGCCTGGATCGCGGATGTACCGGACGGGCGACCTTGTGCGCTGGCGCGAAGACGGGTCGCTTGATTATATCGGCCGTGCGGACCACCAAGTTAAAATTCGCGGATTCCGCATTGAAATGGGAGAAATAGAAGCGGTGCTTGCAAATCATCCGGTTGTTAAACAAGCTGCTGCTATTGTTCGTGAAGACCAGCCCGGTGATCCGCGTATATTTGCGTATGTCGTTCCCTCTTCGGGAGAAAGCCTTCATCCTGCCGAGCTTCGCGGCTACGTTGGTGAAACACTGCCCGACTATATGATTCCGTCTGCATTTGTCATCCTTGATGAACTGCCGCTTACGCCGAACGGAAAGATTGACCGCAAATCCCTGCCGGCTCCGGTGTTGAGTATGCATACAGGCGGACGTGAGCCAAGGACTCCGCAAGAGGAAATATTGTGTGATTTATTCGCTGAAGTGCTGGGGGTGCCGCGAGTCAGTATTGATGACAGCTTTTTTGATCTTGGCGGACATTCGCTTCTGGCAGGCAGGCTCGTCGGCCGGATTCGGGAAACGCTCGGCGTCGAACTCGGGATCGGCCGTTTATTCGATGAACCCACAGCCGCCGGACTTGCCAAACAGCTTGATCAGGCGCAGAGCGCCCGCCCGGCATTGCGTAAAAGAGAGCGCCGGGAAGAGATTCCGCTGTCCTTCGCGCAACGGCGCCTATGGTTTTTGCACTGTTTGGAAGGACCGAGCCCGACCTATAATATTCCGGTTGTCGTTCATTTAACCGGACGTTTGGACCAAGAGGCGCTGACAGCCGCTTTGGGCGATGTGGCAGCAAGACATGAGCCGCTTCGAACCATTTTCCCGGATCAGCAGGGGACAACACACCAGCTGATATTGGAAGCAGATCAAGCGCGTCCCGAACTCGCTGTATCCCATGTCAGCGAACATGATTTAGAAAAAGTCCTGGCTGAGGCTGTTCGGCATCGTTTTCATTTAGAAAAGGAACCTCCGTTTCGCGCCCAGCTATTCGTACTCGGACCGGACAAGTTTGTTCTTCTTCTGCTTTTGCACCATATGATTGGCGACGGCTGGTCTTTAACGCCGCTGACCCGCGATTTGGAAACTGCCTACAATGCGCGTCTGAATGGTGAGGCACCTGCTTGGGAGCCGCTTTCTATACAATATGCCGACTATGCCGTATGGCAGGAACATCTGCTTGGCAGTGAGAACAATCCGGACAGTCTGATTGCCAAGCAGCTCGGGTATTGGTCAAAGGCGTTGGAACATCTGCCTGATCAGCTGGAGCTTCCGACTGATCACCCGCGTCCGTCGGAATCAAGCTACAGAGGCGGTACGATTGATCTCAGCATTGACGAACAGCTGCACGGCCGTTTGCTCGGTTTGTCCCGCAGCACCGGAGTCAGCATGTTCATGATTTTGCAGTCGGCCCTTGCCTCACTGTTGACACGGCTCGGAGCAGGCCGCGACATTCCGCTCGGCAGTCCGATAGCGGGAAGAAACGATGATGCTTTAGGCGGAATTGTCGGATTGTTCGTTAATACGCTTGTGCTCCGAACGGATACATCGGGTAATCCAAGTTTTCGAGAGCTTTTGAACAGAGTTAGAAAAGTAAATCTTGCAGCATATGAGCATCAGGATCTTCCGTTTGAGCGCCTTGTTGAAGTGCTCAATCCTGCCAGATCAAGAGCGAGACATCCGCTGTTCCAAATCATGCTCGCCTTTCAAAATACGCCTGAACCTGAGCTTGAACTTTCCGGCCTTAAATCAGACATTGAAATTCGCAGTGTCGGCGCAGCCAAGTTTGATTTGACGATTGAGCTTCGCGAACATCGAAAAGCGGACGGAACACCCGCAGGTATCGGCGGATTTGTGGAATACAGCACAGATTTATTTGAGCGAAATACGGTTCAAACATTGGCCGAACGGCTTGTCAGGCTGCTGGATTCAGCAGTATCAGACCCTGATCAGCCGATCGGAAGACTTGAGATTCTCCTTCCGGCCGAACGTGAAAACATGCTGGCTGACTGGAGCAAATCGTCCAACAACATATCTTGTTCATCTTTGCCTGTTTTATTTGAAAAGCAGGCCGCGAAGGACCCGGAAGCCGTTGCGGTTATATATGAAAATGACTCGCTCACATACAGCGAGCTCAATAGACGCGCTAACCGGCTTGCCCATCTCCTGATCGCCAAAGGGGTCGGTCCCGAACAATTTGCTGCCCTGGCGCTGCCAAGATCTTTGGATATGGTTGTCGGACTGCTTGCAGTGCTGAAAGCTGGCGCGGCATATGTTCCTCTGGATCCGGACTACCCGGCAGAAAGGATAGCGTTTATGTTGAATGATGCACATCCTGCCTGCGTTGTAACGAGTTCAGCGGTCGAATCAAGCCTTTCTGTTCCCGCATCTGTTGAAAGGATTGTACTTGATGACCCTTGCATACAAGAGAAACTGAACGGTTACGCTTCTGTGAATCCGGTTGATGCCGACCGTACGACGCCTTTGCTGCCTCTTCACCCTGCGTATGTCATTTACACATCCGGCTCGACCGGTATGCCGAAAGGAGTGGTCGTTCCGCATCAAAATGTCGTGCGGCTGTTCGGAGCGACTGACCAATGGTTCCATTTTGGCTCTGACGATGTTTGGACGATGTTTCATTCTTACGCATTTGATTTTTCGGTATGGGAAATTTGGGGAGCGCTGCTCAATGGGGGGCGGCTTGTCGTTGTGCCTCATACAATCAGCCGCTCGCCGGCCGACTTTCTCAATCTTCTCGTACGCGAGGGAGTGACTGTGCTCAATCAGACTCCTTCCGCATTTTATCAATTGATGCAGGCTGACCGGGACAATGCTGAGACAGGAAAACGCCTTTCCTTGCGCTTTATCATTTTTGGAGGGGAAGCGCTCGAGCTGAAGAGGCTTGAAGATTGGTATGAACGCCATCAGGAGCATGTCCCGCGGCTGATTAATATGTACGGAATTACAGAAACGACGGTACATGTCAGCTATATTTCCCTCGATCAGCAGACTGCAGCACTTCAAGCGAACAGCCTGATCGGTCAAGGGATTCCCGATTTAGGTGTATATGTGCTTGATGAATACCTTGAACCGGTACCCCCGGGCGTCACCGGAGAGATGTATGTGTCGGGGGGCGGCCTCGCACGGGGTTACTTGGGCAGACCCGATTTGACGGCAGACCGCTTTGTCGCTGATCCGTTTGGTCCGCCGGGAACCCGAATGTACCGAACCGGTGATCTTGCTCGGAGGCGTCAAGACGGCTCTCTTGATTATATGGGCCGGGCCGATCAGCAGATCAAGATCCGCGGCTTTAGAATCGAACTCGGCGAGATAGAAGCGGTGCTTGTCCGCCATCACAGGGTGAATCAAGCCGCTGTAGTTGTAAGGGAAGACCAGCCCGGGGACAAGCGCCTGATCGCCTATGTTGTCCCGACGTCTGCAGACGAAACCGATCCGGCTGAGCTGCGCCGGTTTGCCGCAGGCACTCTGCCGGAGTACATGGTGCCTTCTGCATTTGTAAAAATTGCAGACTTGCCATTGACTCCAAATGGCAAACTTGATCGAAAAGCACTGCCTGACCCTGATTTTGCCGCGGCTGTTAAAGGGCGGGGGCCAAGAACACCGCAGGAAGAAATCTTATGCGATCTTTTTTCAGAAATCCTCAATGTGCCGCGGATTGGTATTGATGACGGATTCTTCGAACTTGGCGGTCATTCTCTGCTCGCCGTACAGCTGATGAGCCGCATTCGTGATGCGCTCGGCGTCGAGCTCGGCATCGGCGACCTGCTTGAAGCGCCTACTGTCAGCGGACTCGCTGAACGGCTTGAATCCGGCGGCGGGCAAAGTGCGCTGGATGTACTGCTTCCGCTGAGAACCGGAGGCAGTCACGATCCCCTGTTTTGTGTGCACCCGGCCGGGGGCCTCAGCTGGTGTTATGCCGGTTTAATGACGGCACTCGGGAAGGAATACCCGATATATGGTCTTCAAGCCCGCGGGATCGCAAGGCAGGAAGAGCTTCCTGATACGCTCGACGACATGGCCGCCGATTATATCCGGCACATTCGTACGATTCAGCCAACAGGGCCTTATCGTCTTCTCGGCTGGTCTCTCGGAGGCAATGTTGTACATGCGATCGCAACTCAGCTGCAGGAACAAGGGGAGGACATTTCGCTTCTTGTCATGCTTGATGCTTACCCGAATCACTTCCTTCCAATTAAAGATGCACCTGATGAGCAGGAAGCATTGATTGCACTCTTGGCATTGGGAGGATACGATCCGGACAGCCTTAACGGGGAACCGCTGAAACTTTCCAGTGCGATCGATATTCTGCGCCGCGACGGCAGTGCGCTTGCCAGCCTGGATGAGACTGCGATCTTGAACTTAAAGGAGACGTATGTGAATTCCGTCCGGATTTTAAGCGAATATAAGCCCCGCGTCTTTCATGGCGATATCCTGTTTTTCAAATCAACTGTGATACCGGAATGGTTTGATCCGATCGATCCTGAGTCATGGCTTCCTTATCTGAACGGAAACATTGATATTCATGATATGGATTGCCGGCATAAAGATTTGTGCCAGCCGGAGCCGCTGGCCGAAATCGGACGTCATGTTGCGGAAAAACTGGACGGCTTGAAAAAAGATACGGACAAGTAGGGAGAGATAACGATGACAAATCCTTTTGAAAATGAACAGGGCACATATGTTGTTTTAATGAATGAGGAAGGCCAGTATTCACTCTGGCCCGCCTTCATTTATATTCCGGCAGGGTGGGAGATTGTCTGCGGGGAAACGAGCCGCAGCGCCTGCATCGACTATATCAGCTCGAATTGGACCGATCTCTCGCCGAACAGCTTGAAACCGGCTGCAGAAGTACACGGCGGTCAGCAATGAATAGAAGGCCGTTCAATCAAAGGACGGTTGTCAGCATTGTATATGTAACGGCCATGTTTATGGCTGCAATGGATGCGAGTGTCATTAACATGGCATTGCCCGCCATCATGAACGAATTTCAAACATTGCCGTCTGCTGCAGGCACAGTTAACATCGGATATTTAGTCAGCTTGGCGGTCTTTCTTCCCGCAGCCGGCTGGTTTGGAGACCGCTTTGGGACAAAGCGTGTTTTCCTGGCCGCGCTTTCGATATTTACGGCTGCATCCTCATTATGCGGAATCGCTGACAATCTGGCGGCATTAAACGTATTTCGCGTGATTCAGGGAGCCGGCGGCGGATTGATCACACCGGTGGGAATGGCGATCTTGTTCAGGACGTTTCCTCCGCATGAACGGGCGAAAATTTCGAGAGTTCTCGGTCTTCCGATTGCGGTCGCGCCTGCGGTTGGACCGATCATCAGCGGGTTTCTGACTGATCAGCTGTCATGGCGCTGGATTTTTTACATTAATATTCCGATCGGAATGATCATTCTGCTGTTTGGCCTGTTATATCTTCATGAACATATGGAGCCGAAAGCAGGCAGATTTGATTGGCTAGGATTTCTTTTGGCTGGGCCGGGAATGGCGTTGGCGGTTTTTGCACTCAGCCAGGGGCCTGTGCAGGGCTTCGGCTCGCCGAATGTGCTTGTGTCGGGAACCGGGGGAGTGATTCTCCTCGCCATTCTCGTTTTTGTCGAGCTGAAGGCTGAGCATCCGCTGATTGAACTGCGCTTATTGAAGGACCGGGTTTTTGGAATGATGAGCGTCATTTCGCTTTTGACAGCAGGCGGACTCCTTGGCATGCTCTATATATTTCCGCTGTTGTGCCAGGAAGCACTCGGCTATTCTGCGACCGATACCGCTCTAATCACGTTTCCCGAAGCATTAGGCTTGATGCTGGCCTCCCAGCTGATGCCGAGGTCGTTGGGGAAGTTCGGACCGAGGCGGGTGATTTCGGTTGCGCTGTTAGGCGCTGCTGTATGGTTTGGGCTGCTGAGCCTGACCGGATACGGGTCAAATCTGTGGCTTCTCAGGCTGCTGCTGTTTTTGGCGGGCTTTTTCCTGGGGCATGCGGTTGGCGCAGCGCAGGTTGTTTGTTTTGCCAACATTTCATCATCCTCAATGGGCCGGGCAACGACGCTGTTTAATGTACAAAACCGGCTCGGATCTGCTTTTGGAGTTGCCGTCATGTCGTGCGTCCTTGCCGTGCTCAGTCAGCCCGAGGCAGGGATAGAGCTTGATTTATCAGCTTACCGGACCGCTTTGCTCGGTGCCGCCGGCTTCCTCATGGCCGCATTTTTCATCGCACTCAAGCTCAAGGACGCTGACACTGGACGGCAAATGGACAAGCATGCTGCAGTTTCCAAAGGTGCGGCAGCTTCCGGTAAGTAAAACAAAAATCCTCCCGTTTCCGGGAGGATTTTTTTACAGCATGAATGGCGCGCTATAAAATCGGCGACAGCAGGATCGAAATGGCTTCTTTGAAGCGGATCGATTTGCTTCTGTTTAAATATTCTTCAAAGGTCAGCTCCCTTGAGACTTGCAGATCTTTTTCAAATGATAAAACAAGGCTTCTCGAAATTTCCTCATCGTATAAAAAAGCATTCACTTCGAAATTGAGCTTGAAGCTGCGCATATCAATATTAGCCGTACCGACCGATGAAATTTCTTCATCTACAACGATTGTTTTCGCATGGATAAACCCGTTGTCGTAAATGAATACGGAAGCGCCGGCTTTTAAAAGTTCGCCGATGTAAGAATAGGTAGCCCAGTACACAAAAGGATGGTCGGGTTTGTTAGGAATCATGATTCTCACGTCAACGCCGGACAGACAAGCGATCCTTAGGGCATCGAGCAGGCTTGCGTCCGGAATAAAATAAGGCGTCTGTATAAGAATCGACCGCTTTGCCGTTGATATCATTTTAATATAGCCGTTTTTAATCTGCTCCCATTCTGAATCGGGGCCGCTGGTGACGATTTGCATGCCGATGTTTCCGTGGGAATCGATGTCAGGAAAGTGGTTTGGCATATATGTGATGTCGTGATGGTGCGAGGCCTGATTCCAATCCAGGATAAAACGCGTTTGAATCGAATGGACAGCCGTTCCTTTGATTCTGAGATGCGTGTCCCGCCAATAGCCAAAGGCCGGATTAAGACCGAGGTATTCGTCCCCGACATTAAATCCTCCGACATAGCCGATGATGCCGTCGATAATGACGAGCTTGCGGTGGTTGCGGTAATTCATGCGCAAATTGATAAATTTAAAACGCGACGGGAAAAAAACTTCGACAAATCCTCCAGCCTTTTTCAGCTCTTTGAAAAAGCTTTTCCTAAGGCTTCTTGATCCCAGCTCATCATACAAAACGCGGACTTCAACGCCTTCTTTTGCTTTTTTGATCAGCGCGTCCCGCAGCTTTTTTCCGATCTCATCGCCTTTATAAATATAATATTGAAGATGGATATGGTCTTTGGCGTTTTCAATGTCGCGAAGCAGTCTGTCGAATTTCTGGCGTCCGTCCGTTAACAGCTCAACCGCATTGTCTTCCGTAAAAACGGCGTGGTTATTCAGAATATGCATATAAATCAAATCTTTGCTGTCCGCCGTGGCTTTATTGCGAAATTCAAACTCGCGGTTTTTCAGCTTGGTCAGCTGCTGTTCCAATATTTTTTCCATCCCGATTCTCTTTTGGTCTTCCCATTGAAAGAGGTGATTCCTGCTCAAATTGTGGCCGAAGAGCAAATAAAGAATAAAGCCGAGAACGGGAATAAAGAAGAGTACCAAGAGCCAGGCCCAGGAGGAGCTTGCATCCCGGCGTTCCCTAAAGATCACAACGATTGCCAATAGCGTGTTTAAAACTAATATAAAGCCGAGAAATATCGATGTGATGCTGATATTTTTAATAATATCCATATTGAACCTCACAAGACGGATTTGTTTTTATACATTCCATTTATAACAGTTACTCCCCTTTCAAGCAACTATCTCATGTTATACGGGGCGGGGGACGGAAAGTTCCTAATAAAAAGGGGAAAGGCAAAAAACTGTAAAACATGTTGGATCTAAGTTACGATATACATATAAAAAGCGTGATTTAATTAGCGAAACAACGCCTCTTTAACCAAAACGGGAGGGATTGATTATGGAGATGGAACGTTTCCATCAAATGCCGGCTTTTATGAAAGAAGAAATGGATAACCTCAAGCATGTGGCGGCGCCGTTCTTAAAGAAAAGACTGATATTTCTTTTTATCGCGATTCCGCTGCTTGTCGCTTCATTGGTATATCTGTCCTCTTTTTGGGGGCAGGCATCCTATGGAACCGATTCAATGATAAAAATCGGCTGCGCTGCCGCAGCAGCAGCTTTCGGCATGGCGCTGTTCAGAGAGTCGTCTTACCAAAAAAGAAATGTTCAGCAATCGGTGATGAAATATATTTTGGAACGGATGCAAACAAGCGAAGTGCTTTCCGATGAACGGAAAAGCCGCTACGTTCGGGCGGTCAAGGAAGAGCCGTTTACTGTGATGAGAAGCTTTTTGGAATTTTTAAATGAAGAAGAGATCAGAAGGCGCAGGCTGGCTGAATGATGAAAGAAAAAAGAGCTGCATGACAGCTCTTTTTTTGTGCCATGATGATCAGGCTTCATTCAATTCTTTTCCTAATATTTTTAAATCGTACCGGATTCCGTCCATCTCGGCGATTCCGGGAAAGTGTCCCCACTCGGTAAAGCCGTATTTTTTGAAAAGCTTGATGCTCGGTTCGTTGTGGGCGAAAATAAACGCCATTAAAGAACGGATTCCAAGCTTTGGCGCAGCTTCAAGCGCTTTTTCAAGCACCGCTGAACCCGCCCCTTTGCCGCGGTGGTCTTCATGAAGGTAAATGCTGACTTCGGCGGTTTTGTTATAGGCGGGCCTTCCGTAAAAGGCTTCGAAGCTGACCCAGCCGGTGATATCCCCTTGTTCATTTTCCACAATATAAAGAGGCCTTGCCTCGGTATGGTTCAAAAACCAGTTCAGCCTTTCTTCAGGTGTGACGGGTTCTGTATCTGCCGTAACCATTCGCGATGCAATGGTGGAGTTGTAAATATCGACTACTGCGGGAAGGTCTTCCCGATTGGCGATCCGTAGTTTCATTCTCTTTGTCCTTTCTTCATATGTTATATCTTCGGCGTTTTTTCCGTTATCATGCACATTGGTGAAATTTCAGGTTTTAGGGCGGTTTTTACATAAAAACGAAGCAGCCGGTGCAGACTAATTTGAAAAAAAGTTTTTTGTAAATGTATATATTTTCTGAAAAGTGTTCAGAATGTTGCTGAGGTGATGAGTAATGAAAGAGGAAGAAAAGAATCGTACTTCCAAAATCACAAAGCTGCAACAGTTTTTTCGTAAACGCTGGGTATTTCCGGCCATCTATTTGACAAGTGCCGTCGTTGTATTAACCGCCGTTCTTTGGTATCAATCGGCTTCTAACAACGATGTAAAAGATCAGCTTGCAGACGATGGCAAGAAATCAGCCTATGATAACCGGGATGACGCGGTAGAAGTAGGCAAAGCAGTCGAAAATGTCGCAATGCCGGTTGCTGATTCTGAAAATGTTTCTGTCGTTAAAAAGTTCTTTGAAACTGACGCAACTAAAGAAGAGAAAGAAGCAGCACTTGTAAACTATAATAACACGTACAGCATGAGCAAAGGTATCGACTTGGCTGAGAAAGACGGAAAAACATTCGATGTTTCCGCATCTCTCAGCGGTACGGTCATCAAAGCTGCAAAAGACCCTGTACTGGGCTACGTTGTTGAAGTTGAACATGAAAATGGTTTATCAACTGTGTATCAGTCTCTTTCTGAAGTAAGCGTCAAACAAGGTGACAAGATTGAACAAAATCAAGTCATCGGAAAAGCAGGCAAAAACCTTTACAATGAAGAAGGCGGAAACCATGTGCATTTTGAAATCCGCAAAGACGGTGTTGCGCTAAACCCGTTGAATTTCATGGACAAGCCGGTCTCCAGCATCGAAAAAGCGGTGGGGGAACAAGCGGCTGAAATGAAGGAACCTGCTCAGCCTTCTGTTGAAGAAAAGCCAAAAACAGAAGACAAAGCGAAAGATCAAACAGGTGGAAAAGATGACAAAACCAAACGGGAAGATTCGTCTGAAGGGTCAGAAAATCAAGACGGAACCCAGTCTGACGATTCAAGCCAGTCATAAGGAACGCTTCACTCAGGTCGCCTATCAAATACGATAGGCGCCTTTTTTGTTACAATCATAAAAAACCCGTATCAAATTTGCAGAGCCAGCCGTTTATTAAGTAAGAGGCCTCTTTTAAGGAGTGTGAATGCATTCATGAATGAGCTAGAACAGCAAGCGCTGATGAAGTATTGCATGAGAATGACAGGTGATAAATGGGATGCTGAGGATTTAGTCCAGGACACCATCCTGAAGTTAATAGAAATCAATCGAACAGACGCCTCACATGCTTATCAAAAGACGGTGGCAAAGCATAAATGGATTGACCTGCTCAGAAAAAGAAAGCGCGAAATCTTTCTGTCTGAAGACAATCTAGAAGACGGGCGGGCAGAGCGCATGCAGGCGGCCGATGATTTCGAGCACCTGCTGAAACAGCTTTCCGGTATTTTAACGCCGAAGCAATTAACGATTTTTCTGCTCAAAGATGTGTTTTCCTTTCAGCTGCACGAAATTGCCGAGGCGCTCGGGAAGCCCGAATCATCCGTCAAGTCGCTTTTATTCAGATCGCGTCAGCGATTAAAAAGCCTTTCTCCGGATATTCTGCAAAGGGAAGCGGCGGACGGGGATGACGAACATATTGGTCTGCTTGTTCGGGCGATATTGTATCACAACCCCGATGATCTGCTCGAATTTGCCAAACAGACATGGCTTTTCGGCGCTTCACAGCCGTCTTGCGTCAGCATGATGAGGTGTGCTGCCTAGGAGGAAAAAGGCTATGAACACCATTCCTTACGTCATTGAGAAAACGGCTGCCGGTGAAAGGTCGTACGACATTTTTTCCAGACTTTTAAAAGACCGGATCATTATGATCGGCTCTGAATTCAACGATGACCTCGCCAATCGGGTCACCGCCCAGTTGCTGTTTTTGTCAGCCGAAGACAATGAAAAAGACATTTCGATCTATATCAACAGCCCGGGCGGATCAACTTCCGCGGGATATGCGATTTTGGATACGATGGATTATGTGAAGCCGGATGTCCGCACGATCTGCGTCGGAATGGCAGCTTCCATGGGAGCGATGCTCCTCGCCGGCGGAACAAAAGGCAAACGGTATGCGCTCAAAAACAGCGAAATCATGATCCATCAGCCGCTCGGCGGCGTCAAAGGACAGGCGACAGACATGGAGATTTCAGCGAAGCGGATCATCAAACTGAAGGAAAAAATCGAGCGCTTCTTTCACGAACGAACCGGCCAGCCCATTGAAAAACTAAAAGCCGACATGGAACGCGATTATTTTATGGATGCGGACGAAGCGAAGGCATACGGTGTTATTGACGCCGTTTTATAACATCAGAAAAGCTCCCGGCTCAACTCCAGCCGGGAGCTTCGATCTTTTTTATAAAGCGTCAGGACCTTCTTCGCCTGTGCGGATGTTGACGGTGTTTTTAATTTCGTATATGAAGATCTTGCCGTCACCGGGTTCCCCGGTTTTCAGGACGTTTTGCGCCGTCTCGGCCACCTTTTCGACAGGCACTTTGCTGACGACGATTTCGACTTTCAACCTTTCATACACATTGCTTTCGCGTTTGACCCCGCGGTAAAGCTCTGTATGCCCTTTTTGCAGGCCGCATCCGTGTACATTGTAAAACGTAATGGACGTTACCCCGATTTTGGCCAGCTCCGTTTTCAGCTTTTCAAAGTTTGTAGGACGAGTTACAATTTCCACCTTATACATTTGACCGCTCATACCATCACTCCTGACAAATTAATCTTGATACGCTTTTTCGCCGTGCAGCGTCAGATCGAGGCCCAATGATTCTTCATCCTCTGAGGCACGGAGTTTAAAGAAGATACTGACTATCTTAATAATAGCGTATGTGACGATTGCGACAAACAAATATGTTGCGGCAATCGCAATCAGCTGTTTCCAAAGGAGACTGATATCTCCGTAAAAAAGCCCGTTTGCTCCGTCTGCGTTGACTGATGTCGTCGCGAACAAGCCCGTCGCGATTCCGCCCCATGTTCCGCCGAGCCCGTGAAGACCGAAGGCATCGAGCGCATCATCGTAGCCGAATTTTTTCTTCAGCGAAAACACACCCCAGAAACAGACGATTCCACCGATGAGCCCGATCCATACAGATGAGAAAGGTGTAACAAAGCCTGCGCCCGGCGTAATCGCGACAAGTCCCGCAATCGCTCCCGAGACGGCGCCGAGCATCGTCGGCTTTTTATTGATCAGCCATTCTGCCAAAATCCAGCCGATCAGCCCCGCGGCCGCAGCCGTATTCGTGTTGATTAAAGCGGTCATGGCGACTTCATCGATCGTCAGCGCGCTTCCGACGTTGAACCCGAACCATCCGAACCAGATCAAAGTCGCCCCGAGCAAGGTCAGAAGGAGGTTGTGTGGGGCTGTGTCGCTGATATTTTTCCGTTTGCCGAGAACAATCGCAACGACAAGGCCGGCTACACCGGAAGAGATGTGGACGACGTTGCCGCCGGCAAAATCAATCGCTCCCAGCTCGTCAAGCCAGCCTCCGCCCCATACCCAGTGGGCGACCGGCGAGTAAACAAAAACCGCCCAGAGCACTGAGAAAAGAATAAAGGCCGGAAAGCGCATGCGCTCCGCAAAGCTTCCGGAAATAATCGCAGTCGTCAGTACGGCAAATGTCAATTGGAACATCATATAAAGCGTATGCGGGATCGTCTCCGAATAATCGGCATTGGGTTCAAAGCCGACACCTTGCAGTCCGATCCAATCCAAACCCCCGATCAATGGGTTTCCGGGAGCGAAAGCGAGCGAATAGCCGAACAAAATCCATATGATAGAAACGATGGCAATTGAAAATAAACTGTGCATAACGGTGCTGAGCACATTTTTGCTCCTGACAAGTCCTCCGTAAAATAAAGCGATGCCCGGCGTCATCAGCCACACGAGCAAAGCGCAAAAGAACATAAATACTGTATCCCCCATCTGCATGTTTCATTCCTCCGTAGTCATTTAGATTGAGAGCAGATCTCTTTTTCTTTCATTATAGTGACAAAAGGGAGATATCATGATGAACATGTCAGATTTCCTTACATGGTTTTTGGGAAGAAAAGTGGACAGGGAGAGGCTGAAAGGGGGATTAAGCGGTTTTTTCAACCTCAACTGCAACGATTCGATGTCCGTCCATATCTTTTACTTTGAAACGGTAGCCTTCACTTTCGATCGCCGTTCCGGGCTTGCTCTCAATATTCTGCGTCAGCATCCAGCCGCCGATTGTATCAATCTCCTCATCTGATAAATGAATTCCGAGCAGGTCGTTTACATCGCTGACCAGTACTTTACCGCTAAGGATGTAATGGTCATCTTCCAGTTTCTGAACAGCAGATACTTCTTCACTATCGAATTCATCGCGAATCTCGCCGACGATTTCCTCGACGATATCCTCAACCGTCACAAGGCCGGATGTTCCGCCATACTCATCTACGAGAATCGCCATATGTGTATGCTCTTTTTGCATTTTGACGAACAACTGGTAGACGGGAATTGTTTCAATCACATGGATAACCGGATGGATATATGGCTTTAACGGTTTTGTTTCTAAAGAAAACCCGCCTGCAAGCTCAGCCAGCGGCAGTTCTTTTATATTGATCATTCCGGTGATGTGATCCTTATCTTCCTCCATGACGGGGAAGCGGGTGTGCTTCGTTTCTTTGATGAGCTGCTTCACTTTTTTTACACTGTCATCAAGAGACAGGACGGTCATTTCATTGCGGGGCACCATAATTTCTTTTGCCGTACGTTCGTCGAATTTAAAAATGTTGTTTACATATCTCAATTCATTTTGGTTGATTTCCCCGCTTTGATAGCTTTCAGATAAAAGCGTTCGCAGCTCTTCCTCCGAATATGCCAATTCGTGTTCACCAGTCGGCTTCAGGCCGAACAGACTTGTGATCATGCGGGCTGAATGATTGAGCAGCCATATAAAAGGAAACATGATTCTGTAAAACCAGATCATCGGCTGTGCAAAAAGCAGAGTAACGGTTTCCGCTTTTTGAATGGCGATCGTTTTTGGCGCCAGTTCCCCGATCACAACATTGAGATAAGTGACCGATAAAAAAGCGGCCAAAAATGAAAGAATATGTGTCACCGACTCGTTCAAGCCGATTTTTGAGAAAAGGGGATGCAGCAAGCTCTGCATCGTCGGTTCACCAAGCCAGCCGAGGCCCAATGCTGTTACGGTGATTCCAAGCTGGCAGGCTGACAAGTATTCATCAAGGTGTGAAGTCACTTCTTTTGCGGCAAGTGCGCCCTTTTTTTTCTGAATGATCAATTGGTCGATCTTTGTCCGCCTTACTTTGACGATGGCGAATTCGACTGCGACGAAAAAGCCCGTTAATGCGATTAATCCTGCCACTGCCATCAGCTTCAATAATTCCAATGCCCCGCCTTCTCAAAAAGAAGGCGCCACCTCCTTTTCTATGAAAAACTCATACTGGCTTCATACCACGTGCCGCAGCGCGGCAAACATGATGTTTATTTACGCGGAGGGCGGGCAAAGAAATATAAAACGAATGGGCCGGAAGAGGAGGAGACGACATATGAGAGTTTTTCAGGGAGAGGGCTGGACATGGTATCAGCTCGGACCTCACGAAAAAGCGACAGCACAAGGGCTGATCCAGCCCAATCATTGGCCGGAATGCCGAAACTGGTTTCAAGGCGTTCCTTCGGCCAATATCAATTGCATTGATATCAATGCTGCCGTTCAAGGCAAGGAAGCGATCTACGGTTCATATATTTACGACCAGGAAGCGGAAGTTCAACAAAACCGGACAGCATTTCATTTTTACTTAACGAAAAACTATTTTTTCACAATGAATTTAGATATCTCGCAATTTGAGGAGGCAAACAGGAGGCCGATCGATCAACATTTGGAGCGATGCAAAGACGCCCCTGAAGTGTTTCTGGTCCTGCTGGGCGAACTGATGAGAATGTATTTAAAGGAACTTGAGCACTTTGAAGTTCACCTTGGAAAAGTAAGATGGGGGTTTCACCATGACAACAATAAAAGCATCATTGAACTGATTCATAAGCGGCGTCACGAACTGCTCGTCATAAGAAGTTTAATTTTATCGATGAAAAAGGTAGCAATGGGCTTGAAAGAAACTTTTTTAAGCAAATCGTTTGATGAAATCGAACAGCGCAGGACGTTTCACGAAATCGACAGAGGCATGTCATTGATCAAAGAGTATGCGAATGAAATCAATTATTTGCTCCATTCCGAGGAAGTGGTGACATCCCACAGAGGCAATGAAATCTTTAAAGCGCTGACGATTTTTACGACGATCTTTACGCCGATGACGGCTTTCGGCGCCTTGTGGGGAATGAACTTCGAAGTCATGCCTGAACTCTCATTAAAGTACGGCTATTTATTTTCGCTGATTTTAATCGCCGTTTCTACCATCCTTGTGTATTGGTATTTGAAAAAGAAAGGTTGGACCGGCGATTTATTGAAGGATAAAAAACGATATATGAAAAGGAAAGGACTCTTTTAAATAGGTTTAAGCCCGGGGTATATCGGAAAAGCACATAATAACCCCAGTAAAGGAGGAATTCCGAATGAAACTAAAGGACATCATGACAACCAATGCCGAATGCTGTGAGCCTTCTGCTCCGATTGCTGAAATTGCCACAATGTAGGTTCAATTCCAGTCTGCGAGAACGGAAATTTGACGGGGATCGTTTCGGACCGGGATATCGTCATCAGATGTGTAGCCGAAAATGAAACGGACGCAGCTGCTCGGGATATCATGAGCACACGGATGGTGACCGGACGCCCGGATATGTCGGCTGAAGAGGCAGGAGATCTGATGGCGGAACACCAAATTCGCAGGCTGCCGATAGTTGAAGATGGCCGTCTCGTCGGAATCGTAGCTTTGGGGGATCTCTCCGTCTCACAT
Organism: Bacillus sp. LB7; assembly: GCF_030449715.1. Taxonomy (NCBI): domain Bacteria; kingdom Bacillati; phylum Bacillota; class Bacilli; order Caryophanales; family Bacillaceae; genus Bacillus; species Bacillus sp. LB7. The sequence continues at coordinate 33,172 of NZ_JASGCA010000014.1, read as the reverse complement.
GCGGATGAGAAAGCGGGAGAAGCATTAAGCGAAATTTCAAAACCGGCTTAAACAGGGTGAAGGAAGAGCGTTTTCAGCTCTTCCTTTTTTATGTTTCTTCACTTTCCCACTTTTTCAGCGGCCAAAATAAGACGTGCTGCTTTTTTGCATAATGAAGAAGGGGTGCTGTGTGTGGGAGTGTAAGATTGTTTGCGCCGGTGAGCGAACCCGGAAAAATATCAGCTTCAGCATGCTGCAGCTGCCACTCTGAATGGTGGATATCTTCATAATAGAGCTCGTTTTTATGCATGGTGTATAAACGGTACCTTTCAGCAAGCCAGTATTCAAGCGTTCCTTTATCAGCTGAGAATGGCTCCGATACCGGTTGATATTCTGCATAAAACGCTGCTTGTGAACGTTTTCTCGCACTCGTCAGCTGAAAGCGATCTTCATGTTGTGCAAAGCGCATCCCGGCGTGAAAATAAGGCAAGTGGAACATTGTACGCGCGCCGGCGACGACTAAGCGCGAAGCAGCGTCAAGACTGAAAAAATAAATGCCCGGTACACCTTTATATGATACATATGTCCGGACGTTCAGCTCGGGAAAGTTGCTGATGAAAGGAAAGGGCGGCAAAAAACGGGGACGCATATTTGTCAGCAGAAAAGGCAAGATGCCGATCCACGCTTTTCCGTTGAATGTCCCCAGTTCCAAGGCCGCCGGTATTCGTCCGCGAATGGCTTCAGGATCAACAGCCCAATGAGCAAATAATACATGATTCCATGTTTGCGTCATCATCCACGGTCCTTCAGGCGGCGGAAAAGGGCGGTGTGAAGTATTTTTTATCATAAAACAGCACTCCTTTGATTCGAATGTTGACCCGTTTGCAACACATCCCATGCCTGTTGTACGGTTTTATCATTTCCCTTTTCGGTTAATTCAAAAACGAGGATATAAAAAACGGAGGAGTGATGTGGTTTGTTCAAGCATACGAAAGTGCTGCAGTACCCTGCGAAACCTGAAAGACCCGATCCTGTCTTCGCAAAGAAAATGCAGGAAATACTCGGCGGTCAGTACGGAGAAATATCTGTGGCCATGCAATACCTTTTTCAAGGGTGGAATACAAGGGGAAATGAAAAGTATAAAGATTTGCTCATGGACACGGCAGCAGAAGAAATCGGACACGTCGAAATGATCGCGACGATGATCGCACGCCTGCTTGAAGACGCTCCGGTTTACGAGCAGGAAAAAGCCGCAGACGATCCTGTCATCGGCGCCATTATGGGCGGAATGAACCCTCACCATGCGATCGTTTCCGGACTGGGAGCCATGCCCGAAAACAGCACCGGCGTTCCGTGGAATGCAGGCTATATTGTAGCGAGCGGCAATCTTCTGGCCGATCTGCGCGCAAATGTCAACGCTGAATCGCAAGGCAGACTGCAAGTCGCGCGGCTGCGCGAAATGACGGATGACAATGGTGTACAAGATATGCTCGGCTTTCTTTTGGCAAGAGACACGATGCACCAAAACCAATGGATCGCCGCAATCAAAGAGTTGGAAGAAAAAGAAGGCGTCATCGTGCCTGGCACGGTTCCGGATGAAAATGAAAAAGAAGACATTGCGCATACTTTATACAATTTCTCGGATGGAGAAGAAAGCGCGCAGTTTGATTGGCTGAAAGAGAAGGCGCCGGACGGAGCGGCATTCCACTACGAGAGCGGCCCTGTCGCATATGGAGAAAAACCGGTCTTGAAGCCCGCTCCAAAACGAAGCCACAATACACCTGATTATGGAGAATAGAGCCGAACGGCTCTTTTTTTATTTTTTAAAATGACAAAACACTCCGTACATATTAAAATAAGTGACAGATTTGCAGATTTTTTTATTGTTAGGTAAGCTTACTATAAAAACAACAGTAAGGAGTTATATCATGAGTAAAGTACTTATTTTTGGCCACAAAAATCCGGATACGGATACGATTTGTTCAGCGATTGCATATGCCGAATTAAAAAAGGAGCTCGGCATAGACGCAGAACCCGTCCGCCTCGGCGAAATCAACGGCGAAACCGAATTCGCGCTTGAGAAATTCAATGCAGAAGTACCCCGCCTTGTGAACACTGTTGCGAATGAAACTGACAGCGTGATTCTGGTTGACCATAATGAGCGCCAGCAGAGCGTCGATGACCTGGATCAAGTTCGCGTGCTTGAAGTCATCGATCACCACCGGATCGCCAATTTTGAAACGAGCGACCCTCTGTATTATCGCGCAGAGCCTGTAGGCTGCACGGCAACAATCTTAAACAAGCTCTATAAAGAAAACGACGTCGAAATTAAAAAAGATATCGCAGGATTGATGCTGTCGGCGATCATCTCAGACTCCCTCTTATTCAAATCTCCGACTTGCACGGACGAAGATGTCAAAGCTGCAAAAGAATTGGCTGAGATTGCCGGCGTTGATGCTGACAGCTATGGACTCGACATGCTGAAAGCCGGAGCTGATTTGAGCGCAAAAACGATTCCTCAGCTTCTCTCTCTTGACGCAAAAGAGTTTACGATGGGAAGCCATAAAGTGGAGATCGCGCAGGTTAACACTGTCGATACAAACGACGTTCTCTCCCGCAAAGAGGAAGTTGACGCAGAACTTGCAAAAGTGGTGTCTGAAAAAGGATTGGATTTATTTGTGTTTGTCGTAACCGACATTTTAACAAACGACTCGGTTGTCGTCGCTTCAGGACAAGCTGCACAAGCAGTGGAAAAAGCGTTCAATGTCACATTGTCAGACAACACAGCGACACTGAAAGGCGTTGTATCCCGCAAAAAACAAATTGTTCCGCCGTTAACCGAAGCTTTAAAAGGTTAAGGAAATGAAAAACACCCGAATCATGAGATTCGGGTGTTTTCTTATGCCGTTTTGGATACGGCTTTCCGCAATTTCCGCAAGATCGATTCGTAGAGTGAGATGATCCGTTCAAAAAGCGGCTGCACATACGTTGAGAATCTAAACATAACGAGTGATACAAATAAAGCGACCAAAATGCTGCCTAAAACATCAACAGGGTAGTGGTGTCCGACCCAAATACGGGAAAAGCCCGTCAATAACCCGAAAGCAATCAGGCAGGTTCCAATTTTCCGATGATAAAGCCAAAAAGCGATCGAAATGGCTAACGCCCCGGTTGTATGATCGCTGGGAAATGAAGCGTCGGCAGCATGATGAATCAATACGTCCACATGGTGAGCGACAAACGGCCTCGGCTCATAGTAAACCAATGACAGCAAATAGTTTGCCGCCAATCCGAGAATACCCGTCACACCGGCCTGAAGAACGCTTATTTTATAAGAACGGTTTCCGAAGATCCAGATCAAAAGCAAAATGAGCGCATACATGTAAATTGCTTTTTCTGTAATCAAAATCATAGCGCTGTCCAGGATGTGGTTGTGGTTTGATAATTGATGAATGCGTGTAAAAAGCCAATAGTTCAAGAAATCACCTTTTTAATAGAGTAGTAGTTTTTGGTCAGACAGTTAGGAGACGTATTTGATTTTGCAAAAGTTTCATTAAATGACAGATCGGCCTGTATCAGCCTGCATGAAAAAAGCCGGGCAATCCCGGCCCGGCGAGGTTGAACGGCTTATTCAGCCATCGATATATCCCGCTTCTCCTTTGCGAGTGCAGGTTTTTGGCTCCACGTATAAAGAAACAGATTGATGAGCACAAAAACGCCTGAGAATAAATAGATGTTTGAAAAACCGGCTTGTGCCACAACCAACCCGAAAACATAGGATCCAACTGCGATCCCGGTATCAAACAGCGTAAAATAAGTCGCTGTTGCATAACCGCTCCGGTGAGGCGGCGAAGCCTGAATCGCCAAGGTCTGAAGGCACGGTGTGATAGATCCGTAGCCGATGCCGATGACAGCTCCGGATAGTAAAAGCATCCCGCTGCTGTTTGTAAAAGCAAGCAGGAAAAGTCCGGCGCAAAAAATGATAATGGACGGATAAATGACGACTCCAGGGCCGACTTTATCATACAGTTTTCCCGTAAACGGCCGCGTGATCATCATTGTCACCGCGAACACCATAAAGAAATAACTGCTTGCTTCAATAAGGCCGAGAGATTTGGCATAAACAGAGATGAAGGAAATGACGCTTGAATAACAAAACGACACGAACAATCCGACCGTGGCAATCCGAATCGCGCCCTTTTCAAACATGTTGGAAAAAGACAACCTGAACACAGCCGAACGGATGTCGTTTCCTTTAGGAATCCGGACCAGTGCCGTGCAGAGGATGGCCACAGTGACGATTCCTGAAAATAAAATAAACAGATCGGAAAAACTCATTTTATCCAGCAGGTTCAACGCGATAAACGGACCGATGACAACCGCCAAATTCATCGACATGGCAAAGTAGCCCAAACCTTCCCCGCGGCGGGCCGGCGGAATTAAATCGGCTGCAATTGCACTCGTCACCGTCGTGATGATGCTGAACCAAATGCCTTGGAAAAAGCGAATGCCGAGCAGCAGGTAGATATCATGAATGAAGATATAAAGAAATGATGCCAAAGTAAACAGCACGACGCTGATGAGCGCCATTCTTTTTTTACCAAAGCGCTCAATAACCGCTCCCGAAAACGGCCTTGCAAAAATCGCGGACAGCATGAAGCCGCTGATCAAAAGGCCGCCCTCTGACTCGGAGCCGCCGAGCTCCTGCATTGCATAGACCGGAAGCACGGTCAACAGTGCGTAAAAATAGACGAATATAAATAAATTAATTAAAACGACCATGATAAAATCTCTGGTCCAAATGGCTTCAGCTTGTTTCATAGGCTACAACTCCTCCTGATGTCCTTCTAATAATTGATTTAACAGCCTTTGAAATGTTTTTTTATCCCGTTCTTCAAATACGGAAAGCATTTCCTCTTCAAATTCTTTCATTTTTAATTGAATGTCATCATATTTAATATTGGCTTCTTCTGTCATTTTGACGACTTTTTCCCGTTTGTCATCGCCCTGTATCCGTTCAACCCAGCCGTTTTTTTCGAGGCGGCGGACGGTTCTCGTCACGGTCGGCGCCTCGACATGCAAGTAAGTCCATATGTCTTTTTGCGTCATCGGTCCGTAAGTGTGAAGACAGTATAGGATCGACCACTGTGAACCGTAAAGGCCGTACGCTTCGAGCTGTTCATTCGTTTTTTTCGCAACCATCCGCGTGCTTTGATTGAGCTGGTGAATAATCTTTCGATTGATATGTTCCATTCCCGGACTCCTTCAAAATAGTTACCTAGGTAAATAATAAACTTTATTCATTTTATCGGAAGTCAAGATTAGTGTAAAGTTAAAATTTTTGAAGCCCGAAATAAAATTATCAGAGAAGGCCCTTGTCCTCCTTGAGTTTTTAGCATAATCCCATTTAAATGCTAATACACTGATACAAACCTAACAAAGAGAGTGTTTGAGGTGAGGGATCGTGGGAGTATTTCAAAATTCTACTTGGAAAAGCATAAAACGAAGAAGCTGCGCAAATAGCGAATTTTTTCACAAGACGGATCTCATTTCACACTTCTCACATCCATTTTAGGGAGGTCGAGTGGTGTGCACGATTACATCAAAGAGCGAACAATCAAGATAGGGAAGTACATCGTGGAGACGAAAAAAACGGTTCGTGTGATAGCGAAGGAGTTTGGTGTTTCCAAAAGTACCGTTCACAAAGATTTGACAGAAAGGCTGCCTGAAATTAATCCTGACCTGGCCAATGAAGTAAAAGAAATTCTTGATTATCATAAATCAATCAGACATTTGCGGGGCGGAGAAGCGACAAAACTAAAATACAAGAAAGAGGAAATCTTTGAAAGAGAACCCGTGCAATAAGGAATAATGGCTCAGAAACGAACAGCGTTTATCAGAATTTCCCGGTATCCTCCGTAAAAAGCCACAAAAATTTTATGAAGAACTTTAATAAGCTCTCTTTTTTTTCTAATATTTATGATAAAATATATAATTAGGGCAGAATGTGGACATTGCTGTGAAACAGATTTCGAGGAGGATATAGATAGATGTTTGCAAGGGATATTGGTATTGACCTTGGTACAGCGAATGTGCTGATCCATGTCAAAGGAAAAGGTATTGTCTTAAATGAACCATCAGTTGTTGCTCTTGACAAAAACAATGGGAAAGTGCTCGCTGTCGGTGAAGAAGCAAGGAGAATGGTAGGACGTACACCTGGGAATATTGTTGCGATACGTCCATTAAAAGACGGCGTCATTGCCGATTTTGAAGTAACGGAAGCCATGCTGAAGCATTTCATTAACAAGCTGAATGTAAAAGGTCTTTTCTCAAAGCCGCGCATGCTGATTTGCTGCCCTACAAATATTACTTCTGTGGAGCAGAAGGCTATCAGAGAAGCTGCCGAAAAAAGCGGCGGAAAGCATGTCTATTTGGAGGAAGAACCTAAGGTGGCCGCAATCGGAGCGGGAATGGATATTTTCCAGCCAAGCGGAAACATGGTAGTTGATATCGGCGGTGGAACGACAGATATCGCAGTCATCTCAATGGGCGATATTGTCACCGCCTCTTCTATTAAAATGGCTGGGGACAAGTTTGATCTTGAAATCTTGAATTACATTAAACGCGAGTACAAGCTGCTCATAGGCGAACGGACAGCCGAAGACATTAAGATTAAAGTCGCAACTGTTTTCCCAGACGCACGTCACGAGGAAATTTCCATCCGCGGCCGCGACATGGTCACAGGATTGCCGAGAACCATTACGGTAACGAGCAAAGAGGTGGAAGAAGCGCTGCGCGAATCTGTATCTGTCATTGTACAGGCTGCCAAGCAGGTGCTCGAAAGAACGCCGCCTGAGCTGTCAGCAGACATTATCGACAGAGGCGTTATCATTACAGGAGGCGGCGCATTGTTAAACGGTCTTGACCAGCTTCTTGCAGAAGAGCTGAAAGTGCCGGTTCTCGTTGCCGAAAATCCGATGGATTGTGTGGCAGTCGGTACGGGTGTCATGCTTGATAACATGGACAAGCTTTCTAAGCGCAAACTGAGCTGATCAGAAGCCTCATTCTTTTTTAGAATGAGGTTTTTTATGTGAAATGCTTTAAAGGAACCGAATGGCTGCCGATAAAAAGAGTAGTATGTTTGAATACCATTATAGAACAAATGTTCTGTATTAGCAAATATAAATTGCAAGCCTTTCGCAAAAGAGGTTTTTTCGAGAGAAACTCTGGAGCATGACACTTATTTGAGGTGAAATGATGTTAAAAGGACTTTATACAGCGACTTCAGCAATGATCACCCAGCAGCGCCGCACAGAGATGCTGACGAATAATATCGCGAACGCAAATACGCCGGGATATAAAGAAGACCAAGGGTCAATCCGTTCTTTTCCGGAAATGCTTTTGAGCCGGATTGAATCCGATTCTGTCAAGGCCGGCAGCGCTTCGCGTTCGTTTTCAACACAGACGCCGATCGGTTCTATCAATACAGGGGTATACATGCAGGAACTGAAGCCTCAATTCTCGCAAGGCGATCTGCAAAGCACGAATGAGCCGACAGATATTGCAATCAGCGAAACCGAAGTTCCGGTCAACGGGGAAACAAACGATAAAGCAGCGCTTTTCTACGCGGTCCGGCTTGAAAATGGGGATGTACGCTATTCAAGAAGCAGCCGTTTTTCTTTAAATGAGAACAATCAATTGACAATAAACGGCCGACTCGTCCTTTCAACGGAAAACCGGCCGATTACGGTGGGAAGCGAGAATTTTCAAGTCGCTGAGGACGGAACGGTGACTGAAAACGGCCAAAATCTCGGAAGGATCGATGTCAGGATCGCGCTCGATACGAGAAATTTAGCAAGAGAAGGCGATGATCTGTATCGTACTGAAAACGGTGAGGCGCTGCCAAGCGCAGTCGGCAATCCCGAAGTCACTTATTCTGTCAAGCAAGGGATGACGGAACGGTCGAATGTCGACGTGACGAGAGCCTATACGGAAATGACCGCTGCCTACCGCTCGTTTGAAGCCAACCAAAAAGTTCTACAGGCTTATGATAAAAGCATGGAAAAGGCGGCCAATGAGATTGGAAGGATCGGATAAATGACCGATTGCGATCAGCGTAAATGGAGGATGTGGAAAAACGATGCTTAGATCCATGATCACGGCTTCAAACACAATGTTTGAACTGCAAAAACAAATTGATAATATCAGCCATAATCTTGCAAATACCGATACAACGGGATATAAGGCGAAAAACACGAGCTTTTCGGAGCTGATCAGGCAGCAGATTGAACAGGTAAACGAGAAAAATAATGAAGTAGCGGCAAGCAGAAAGACGCCGCCCGGACTTCGGCTCGGCGTCGGAGCCGTCATGACCGACCGGCTGACACATAAACAGGGAAGCCTTAAGGAGACGGGCCGCGATCTTGATATCGCACTGACTTCTCCTTATCAGTACTTCCAGGTCAATGTCGACGGGGAAGTGCAATATACAAGAGACGGAGCATTTTACCTGACGCCTGCGGCTCGTAACGCCAACCAGATGCAGCTGGTGACGAAAGAAGGGCATGCCGTTCTTGACGAAAACGGAAACCCCATCAGTTTCAACCAGCGCTATAAACACATCAAAGTCGACGATTCGGGAAGTGTCACCGTTTCCTCAGACAATCAGGGTGAAGCGCCGTTGCGTTTTAACCTGGGAATCGTCCGGGCTGTCAAACCTCAGGCTCTAACGGAGGAAGGAAGCAATCTTTTTTCTGTCAGCGATGAATTGAGAGCAACTGCTCTTATCAATCTGAACGGAGCCGGGCGGCAGGACATTTCTCTAAAACAAGGATTCCTCGAATCATCAAATGTCGATGTATCGAAGGAAATGACCGACCTGATCTCTTCGCAGCGGTCTTATCAAATGAATTCCCGCGCCATCACGATGGGCGATCAAATGATGGGGCTGATCAATTCAGTTCGCTAGCACAGCAAAACAGAAGCCGGCCAAACGACGTTTGGTTCTGGCTTTTTTATTTTCATTTTCAGCGTTGTCTCTCATCTTTTGTTGAAAAAGATTCCGTTTCATAATATACTTCCAGATGTACAGAATAAGGCACTGACATATCATTCTATACATATTTTTCGAAAAAGGAGATGTCAAGGCAATGCTTGATGCTCAGCAAATTAAAGAAATTATTCCCCACCGCTATCCCTTTCTGCTTGTAGACCGTGTGACAGAAGTAGAGGAAGGAAAACGGGCAGCTGGTTATAAAAATGTGACAGTAAATGAAGAATTCTTTAACGGACACTTCCCGGATTATCCGGTGATGCCTGGCGTTTTGATTGTTGAAGCGCTTGCGCAAGTGGGTGCCGTGGCGCTTTTGATGAAGGAAGAAAACCGCGGAAGGCTCGCGTTTTTTGCGGGAATTGACAGCTGCCGCTTCAAAAAGCAGGTCAAACCGGGCGATCAGCTCCATCTTGAGCTTGAAGTGCTTCGTTTCCGCGGTTCCATCGGCAAAGGAAAAGGAGTCGCGAAAGTGGACGGAGAAGTGGTCTGTGAAGCCGAATTGATGTTTTCTCTTGGCGAAAAACAGGAATAATGTAAGCAGAATGGGTTTTCGTAAAAGCCCATTTTGTTTTTTTTCATCATAAAAGCGAAAAGGTGATCATACATGTGGAAAGAATTTAAAAGCTTTGCGATTCGGGGAAATGTAATCGATCTTGCAATCGGGGTCATCATAGGTGGTGCCTTTGGAAAAATCGTGACTTCGCTTGTCAATGATTTAATGATGCCGCTCCTCGGTCTTCTGCTAGGAGGCCTGGATTTTTCAGCGCTGTCGTTCACATTTGTTGATGCCGAAATTAAATACGGGCTGTTCATTCAGTCGATCGTCAATTTCTTTATTATTTCGTTTTCCATTTTTCTATTTATCCGTTATATCTCTAAGCTGAAGAAGAAGGATGCCGAAGAAGAAAAAGCTGCTCCTGATCCGCAGGAAGAATTGCTTAAGGAAATACGGGATTTGTTAAAAGAGCAGACGAAACGCTCTTAGAGCTATAGAGAAAAGGCTGTCCGACGAAGACAGCCTTTTCTATATATTTTGTTTAAATGCTTCAAGAAGCCGGTCTCCGGAATATCCTTCTTTCATTAAATCTTCCAAAATCTTGTCGGAGCCTTTCCTCAGCTTTGAGCTGACCATTTTGCCGTCCAATAAGACGGAAACATGCTCGCCTAGTACCGTGATCTTTTTGACCTTCGCTAACAGCTGTGCGGGGCGGTTGCTTTTTTTCGTGATCGTTACATATGTTTTCACTTCTTTGCCTTCCTGAAGGAGGTATTCGAAAAAATACCGGTATTCTTTCGAAACCAGCCCCTCAACCATCCAGTGGTTTTCTCCGTCTTCTTTATTAATGATAAGGCCGTCGATCAGCGGGAACTCCTCGAGCCGCTTTGAAGTTTCATCCTGGCGGACAATTTTTAAATCGATAAGCCTAAAGGTTTTCACTAGTATCACCTCACAAGCTTCCATAGTTGTATAACCATTATAGCACATTCGCTTGGAAGAACTCTTGACCCTGGTTTGTTTATGCAATAGTAGCATATTCGTATTTTAAATTTTGCAAAAAGTATTTTATAATGCTTTATTTTTATTTATACTTTAGGTGATATTGAGCAGGAGGTGACTTATGAACCATTTTTACTTAAAAGAAGTATTTGTGATCGCAAGCAATCCAGCTGCTGACTGCCGTCAATATATGCCTATGATTTGCTTTTCAGCCGGGAACAAAAAGCACGAAATCAGCACGTATGCCAATGAAGGCATCGTGTTTCGCTATGAAACAAAAGACAGAATGGAAATATACGAATTTCAAGTAACGATTAAACAGAAAGAGTTGTCATTCCGTTTGTATGCTTGGGACGGGGGCTCATATGTCCGCGTATACTCAGAGCGGTGGCTGGCATCTCCTGTTTTTTTTCAGTTTCTGAAAAATACGTATTTCTCAAATAACAATGAGATGATTTTTTTAATTAATGGCAGAAAGAAACAAAAATTATGACGTGAACCCGGGTTTTTTCCGGGTTATTTTTCTTTTATGATGATTTTGCTTAAATACCGATCTCTTATAAACTGGGGATACCCGAACAGGAAGGGAGGGACGAAATGTTTAATGAGATCATGCTGGTCGGGCGTTTGACTAAAGATCCCGAACTTCGGTACACATCTGACGGTGTCCCTGTTGCAAATGTGACGCTGGCTATCAGCAGGTCTTTCAAAAATGCAGCAGGCGAAATTGAAGCGGACTTTGTCAATTGCACCCTCTGGCGCAAAACTGCCGTGAACACAGCCGAATATTGCGAAAAAGGCTCCATCATCGGGCTGAGCGGAAGAATCCAGACTCGCCAATACGTCAATTCAGAAGGCGAACGCGTCTTTATTACAGAAGTTGTCGCACGGTCAGTCAGGTTTTTGGGAGAAAGCCGAAAAGCGCATGAGCCGGCGGAAGCTTAAACCGTAAAATTCCTTCTATAATCACCTTTCTTTAAAAAGAATCAATCAATATCCCCTATTTTATCCCCCTGTATGACCGGTTTTGAATGACCGGTTTTTTTATTTTAGACAAAAAATAGACAAATTTAAATTGACGCCCAAAAATTCCGTATGTATAATGTAAGCGAATACAACAACAAATGATCAATGTTTGCACAAATGTGCAAAGGTAAAGGGTGATCTTATGGAAATGAAGGATGATAAACGCCTTCTGATCAAAGTCTGCAAAATGTACTACGAAGAGGATATGACACAGAGCCAGATTGCAAACGCAACAGGGATATACAGAACAACCGTCGGACGCATGCTGAAAAAAGCGCGCGAGGAAGGAATCGTTAAAATCACGATCGATGACCATATCGGGACACACTATGATTTGGAACGGGAGCTCGAACAGCTGCTCGGGCTTAAAGAAGTGTACATATGCGACGCAAAACCGGAACAAACAGCTGAAGACAAGAAGAAACTCGTCGGCAAAGCCGGTGCCGAAATCTTAAAACGCGTCGTGAAAGACGGAGATACGGTAGGCTTCGCATGGGGGACGACGATGGCGGGAATGATCGGGGAGTTTCACGGCGTCAAAAAACGGAGCGCTTCATTTGTGCCGCTTGTCGGCGGTCCGGGCGCCATGGATACGAAATATCACGTGAACAGCATCGTCTACAGCATTGCCGGTGACTTTGGAGGCACGCCCTACTTTATAGACGCGGCAGCCGTTGCTGAAAAAAAAGAAACGAAAGAGGAAATCGTCAAGTCCCACTATTTCAAAAAAATAGAAGGTCTGTGGAACCGCCTTACCGTGGCAGCCGTCGGGATCGGAGCGCCGCTTAGTTCTTCAAATATGATCTGGACCGGATTTTACGGCGATCAGGATATCGAGCGCCTTGAAGAAAAACAGGCGGTCGGAGATATATGCTCGCGTTTCTTTGATCGTTCGGGTGCATTGGTAGAAACAGAGATTCATGACAGAACCATCGCGATAGACATCAACCGGTTAAAGAATTTGGAGTATTCCATCGGTCTTGCCGAATCCCATGAAAAAGTCCCTTCTATTATCGGGGCTGCAAAAGGCCGCTATATTAATATTTTGGTGACAACTGCCGAAACAGCCAGAGAAATTGCCGAGGAGGTAAGAAACCAATTATGATCATTTACTTTATCATCGCCCTTGGAGCTGCATGGCTTCTCCAAAGCGTTTTTGGTTTTTTGCAAATCAGGCACTTCAACCGAACATTCGCCGCATACAGACGTATGGGAAGAGTCGCGGTCGGAAGGAAGACCGGCTTATTCAGAGCCGGAACTGTCGTCCTGTTTGTCATTGACAAGCGCAATAAAATTTTGAAGGCGTCAAAAATGCAAGGTGTCACCGTCTTTTCAAGAATCAGGCCTTTAAAAGGGTTTGAAGGAAAGTATTTGCTGAAGATCGGACAAGCGGAGCTTGCCCGGCACGACCGCCTCACACGGCTCGCAATTGAAGATGCCTTGAGAACATTCGACATCATCACGAAAGGGGGTGATGTCCCGCAGAAGAAAACACGGCTTCAAAAACTGATGAGCTTTCAAATCAAAAAAAGAGGTGAATTATGAAAAACGTAACATGGCTTGCGGAAAAGTTTATGGACTTATTCAGACATGGCGGAGAAGTGTTTGTCAGTATGCTTACAGACATTGTTCCTTTATTGATAATGCTGCTTGTCGCCATGAATGCCCTCATACGCCTGATAGGAGAAAAGCGCGTTGAAGCGCTCGCGAGAAAGTCGGGAAAAAATCCATTAACGAGATACATGGTTTTGCCTGTCATTGGTACGTTCATGCTTGCAAATCCAATGACGCTGTCGCTTGGCAGGTTCTTGCCTGAAAAATACAAACCGAGCTATTATGCGGCTGCATCCTATTCCTGTCATACGCATAACGGACTTTTCCCGCACGTGAATCCGGGCGAGCTGTTTGTTTTCCTCGGGATTGCCGCAGGAATTACGACGCTGGGGCATGAAACGACCGAGCTCGCTCTCCGCTATCTTCTGGTCGGGATTGTGACAAACTTTCTCAGGGGCTGGGTAACGGATATGACAACGGCTTATGTCGCGAAACAGCAGGGCATAGCCTTGAAAGATTCGATTGATCTTAAATAAGAAAGGCGGTTTACAGATGAGTTCCTATCGTTCGGTTGAAGTTTCAAAAGGGCCGGGAGGGTTTGGCGGGCCTCTGGTGATCACGCCTGATGAAGAGAGAAATAAAATCGTGTACGTCACCGGCGGAAACAAACCCGATTTTGCGGATCATTTAGCTGAGCTGACGGGGTGCACCCTGGTCGACGGTTTTAAAACGACAGTACCCGAAAGCGAAATGGCCGCTGTGATCATCGACTGCGGAGGGACGCTGCGCTGCGGTCTTTACCCGCAAAAGCGAATTCCGACGATCAATGTGATGGCGACCGGAAAAAGCGGGCCGCTTGCCGCCCATATTACAGAAGATATATATGTTTCCGGAGTAAAAAAAGAGAATATTAAACTGCTGGGAGCTGTGGAGGAGCCTGAACAGTCTAATATTCCAGAAGAAAAACAAATGCAAAATAAACAAAACCATTATAGCACAGAGAAAAAAATTAGTGAACAGCAGTCGCCGAAAGGGATGATGGCGACAATCGGGATGGCCATGGGATCGGTTGTCAGCACGTTTTATCAAGCGGGACGGGAAGCAATTGAAACCGTTATCAAAACAATTCTTCCGTTCATGGCTTTTGTGGCTCTGTTGATCGGCATCATTAAAGAGTCTGGCATCGGAGACATTTTTGCCAAATATTTATCACCATTTGCAGGGTCACTGCCCGGATTGCTATTAATCTCGCTTGTTTGTTCATTTCCGCTGCTTTCCCCGTTCCTAGGACCTGGGGCGGTGATTGCACAAGTTGTCGGTTCGCTGATCGGTGTCGAGATCGGCAAAGGAAACATTCCGCCGAATTTGGCGTTGCCGGCGTTATTTGCGATCAATTCGCAAGCGGCTGCCGACTTTGTTCCAGTCGGTCTGGGCCTTGCGGAAGCGGAAGTCGAAACGGTTGAAGTCGGGGTGCCGTCGGTGCTGTATTCGCGTTTTCTGACGGGGGCGCCAACCGTTTTCATTGCTTGGCTGGCCAGCTTTGGCATGTATGACAGCTGAGGTTTTCTTAAGGAGGGAGAATGATGGTCATGCTGTATGAAACAAAAATAAACAAAATCGGAGCTCAAGCAACGGCATTTTCAGATGAAAAGATGCTCATCTTATTTGGCGAAGGTGCTCCGGATGAATTGAAAGATTATTGTTTATCAATTGATATAAATCCTGTAGAAGGCGACTTCAATGAAGGCGATGAGCTCATACTGGGCGGCGAGTCCTACAAAATCACAGCCGTTGGCGGCGCCGTTCGGCAGAACCTGGCGAATCTCGGGCATATTACGCTGAAATTTGACGGATCGGCTTCAGCCGAGCTGCCGGGAACGCTGTACCTTGAACGAAAAGAACAACTGCCGGAGGTTTCAGCAGGAGACTGTATTCAAGTTAAAAGATTCTCATAAGGAGCGGGTGCAATATGGAGATGAATAAAGGAAAAGTGGCATTGATATGCGGCGGCGGCCAAAGTCTCGGAGAAGCGCTGTCCTACCGTATGGCAGAGGCGGGATATGACATCGCGGTCGCAGACATCAACGGCGAGAACGCCGAAAGGACGGCTGAACATGCAGCCGATCAATACGGGGTCAAATCGCTGTGGATTCAAGCGGATTTTACAAAGGAAGCCGATGTGGAAAAAATGATCGGCAGGGTCACGGAGGAATTCAATAAAATCGATGTGATGGTATATAGTGCGGGAATCGCCAAAAGCAATAAGATCACAGATTTTGAGCTTGAAGACTGGGAACGGACAATCGAAGTCAATTTGACCGGGTATTTTCTTTGCGCGAGGGAAACGTCGAAGGTCATGATTGAGCAGGGAAGCGGGTCAATCATTCAAATTAACTCCAAATCGGGAAAAGTCGGCAGCAAACATAATACAGCTTATTCAGCTTCCAAATTTGGAGGCGTCGGTCTCACTCAAAGCCTAGCGCTTGATCTTGCCGAACATAACATTCGCGTGAACAGCATTATGCCGGGGAATTTGTTAAAATCGCCGATGTTCCAAAGCTTGATCCCGCAATACGCGAAAAAGCTCGGCATTCCGGAGAGCGAAGTTGAGCGCGTGTACACCGAAAAAGTGCCGCTCGGACGGGGCTGTACGTATGATGACATCGCCAATGCCATCCTATTTTACGCTTCTGACCAGGCATCCTATATGACGGGTCAATCGATCAATGTAACCGGAGGGCAGGTCATGCATTAAAATACGAGGGGGAAGCGATGATGAACATGCTGATTGATTCAGCGCATATACCGGAGATTGAAAGATTGCTGGATTCATTTCCCGCTGGCGGCGTCACAACAAACCCGGCGCTGATCGCGAGGGAAAAGCAACCCTTTAAACAGCAGATTCAAGATATTCGGCGGCTCCTTCCCGAGCATCTGTCTCTCCATGCCCAGGTGATCGCCGACCAATGGCGGGATATGGTCGATCAGGCGAAGGCGCTCTATAACTGGCTGGATGGAAACGTGTCGGTGAAAATTCCGGTGACGGCTCAAGGACTTTACGCGATCAGAAAGCTTGCGGCTGAAAACATCCAGACCACAGGGACAACGGTTTATACCGCTGCACAGGCTGTACTGGCGGCAAAAGCCGGCGCCTCCTATGTCGCGCCGTATGTCAATCGTATTGATCAAGAGTATGGTAATGGGGCGGGCGTTGTCAAAACGATTGTCGGCTTATTGAACACATACCGTTTAAATTGCAAAGTGCTTGCGGCAAGCTTTAAACATAACCGTCAAATTCTTGCCGTCATGGAAGCGGGAAGCCATGAGGCGACAATCAGCCCTGAACTTTTAAGCCATTCGGCTGATCATCCGGCTGCAGACCGTGATATCCATGCGTTTCGTGAAATTTGGCACTCTCAATATGGAACATTTTCAATTTAGCGTGCGAGCCTGAGGGCCGGGAAACCGGACTCAGGCTTTATTTTTACTTATAATTACTTATGTGTTCTTGATTTATTCGGTTAAATAACTTATAATCACTTATAAATAATGAATTTTACTTGGGTAAAGAAGGAATGATCGAGTGTATCAAGAGGAAAGGTTAATTTCCATCATCGACTATTTAAAAGAGCGTAAACGAATTTCCGTTGAACAAATATGTTCTTTATTCGGAGTTTCAAGAGATACGGCAAGGCGGGATCTGGTCAAACTGCAGGAGCAAGGCGCTATTATCAGGACAAGGGGCGGGGCGATTCTGCCTACCGTTCATGATGAGGTCAAAGACTATTCGGGCAGGCTGGGCATGGTTTCCGAAGAGAAAAGCATGATCGGAAAAGCAGCCGCTTCTTTAATCAGAGAAGGCGACCATATGATTTTGGATGCTTCCACGACAGTCCAATCGTGCGCCGAGCATTTGGCGGATGTCAATTGCACGATCATCACCAATTCGATTAACCTTGCGGATGTTCTTTCCTCAAGAAAAGGTGCTGATATCCACCTGCTTGGAGGGAAGCTTCAAAAAGAGCACCGCTTTTTGTACGGCGCCTCCGTCATTGAAAAGCTGTCATACTATCATGTTGATAAAGCGCTGATCGGCGTGGTGGGGATTTCCGAACACGGGCTTACAATCGCCCATGAGGAGGATGGCATGGTGAAACGGAAAATGATTTCCCAAGCGAAACAAGTCATAGCGCTTGCCGACCATTCGAAAATCGGGAGAACGGATTTTTACCGGTATGCTGAACTCAGTGACATCGACCTTCTCATTACAGACCGGCTGCCGCCGAAACCGTTTCAGAAACTGCTTGATGAACATGATGTGGAGCTGCTCGTGGCTGAACATCACGATACTTAAGGGGGAAAACAGCAGATGAAAATGATTGCGGTCGATTTAGACGGGACTTTGTTAAACAGTGAAAGCAAGATCTCAAATGAAAACATCGATGCGATTAAAAAAGCGCGGGAACACGGGATTGAAGTAGTGGTTGCCACGGGGAGAGCATCCTTTGATGTGCAAGCGATTTTTGAGCCGACAAGTATTAAAACATGGATTATCAGTGCCAACGGAGCGGTAATTCATGATCCTGAAGGCCGCCTTTACCACTCGGTGCCGCTTGACCGGAAACGGGCGGAAGGAATTCTTCAATGGCTTGAAGAAAAGAATTACTATTATGAGGTATTCAGCGATGAAGCGATCTTCACGCCGCAAAACGGCCGCGAGCTGCTTGACATTGAGCTGGACCGCTTGAAAAGCGCAAATCCGGGGGCCGATCTTTCAAGGCTGGAACTCGCGGCTGAACAGCAGCTCAGCCAAAACGGATATGCGTACATCAGCTCCTATACCGACCTGTTTTTAGCGGGAAAAGATGTCAATGTATATAACATATTAGCTTTTTCTTTTCATAAAGAAAAACTGGAAACGGGATGGCAGCGATTTAAAGATGCGCAAGATATTACGCTTGTCACATCAGCCGAGCATAACTTTGAAATTGAGCATCTACAGGCGTCAAAAGGGCTGGCGTTGGAAAAGCTTTCACGCAAACTCGGCATCTCCCTTCAGGAAACAGCTGCCGTCGGAGACAGCCTCAATGATTTTTCGATGCTGAAGATCGCGGGGAAAAGCTTTGCCATGGGCAATGCGCGCGAAGACATTAAAGAGATGGCTGATGAGGTGACGCTCACTAATGATGAAAATGGCGTCGCTCACATCCTGAATCAGCTGATTGAACAGCAAGTCAAACCGGTTTAATTCGTACATCCTTTCAAATCGGCGTGATGCCGGTACACGGCAGCGTAACGATTGAAGGAGTGCGGTTAAGCAGCGGATGTTATTGATCCGCGGGCCGCCGACAATGTCGGCGGCCTTTATTAATGTGGTTGACCCGGCGATTATGACTTTTGATTCATTGTTGGCAATGGTTAATTTTGTTACTATTTAACTATTGATTGTATTTGAAATGAAGAGTCACCTGATCAAAAGGAGAATGACAAAAATGAAAAAGCCGTTTCAATTACCCGAAAAAATGGCCCGATACCGCGGGCAATTCGAACAATCAGCGCGGGATTTTTTGAAGCTTGACACGACAAAAGGAAAAACAGGCCGGTATGAAAGTAAACTGGCCGGCGATCCTTATTTTCCAAAGTCTGAACAGTATCCTGTCGATTCGCAGGGAAAGCCGATGAAACTGCTTGCGCAACTTAATTTTTCAGATATGCCCCGCCTTGAGAATTTCCCGGAATCCGGTATTCTGCTTTTTTTTATCTCTGTCAGTGATGATGTTTACGGATTGAATTTTGATCATCCGTGTGAACAGTCGAGTTTTTGCATCAAGTATTTTGAGAATGTCATCGAAAATGAAGACGAGCTTGTCGACGATTTTTCGTTTGTGAAGCTTGAGGATGAGCTGGCCTTTCCGATTGGATGCGAAGCCTCACTCATACCTGACATAGGGTCTGAACTTGTCTCTGCATCCGACTTTCAATTTGAGCGATACGCGGGAACAGATGCTTGGACATTCTTTGAGCAATTCGGCGATCAAGAGGAAACGGTGTTCGAAGAATACCATGAAATGTACGGCGGCTTCTCCCATAAGATCGGGGGCTACGCAGCCTTCACGCAAGATGACCCGCGGGAAGGCGATTTTCCGGATCATACCGTTCTGCTATTGCAAATTGATTCTGATGAGGACATTGATGCGATGTGGGGAGATGTCGGGATTGCCAATTTTTTTATAAGGCCTGATGATTTAAAGAATAAGGACTTTTCAAACGTATTGTATAATTGGGACTGTCATTAACACAAAAAACAGCTGTCTATAGCAGACAGCTGTTTTATTTAACCCGTAATAGCCGAAGCGTTCAGGGTAAATAGCTCCTCGAGTTCATGCTCGGAAAGCTCGGTGATCCAATTTTCGCTTTGGATGATTTGATCGTTGAGCGATTGCTTCGATTCGAGCATGTGGTCGATTTTTTCTTCAATTGTGCCGGTGGTGATCAGTTTATGAACGTGGACAAACCGTTTCTGTCCAATTCTGTAGGCTCGGTCTGTCGCCTGATTTTCAACCGCGGGATTCCACCATCTGTCATAATGGATGACGTGATTGGCGGCCGTCAAATTGAGGCCTGTGCCCCCGGCTTTTAATGATAAGATCAGAATCGGAAATTCCTTGTTCTGAAACTGCTCCACCATTTTGTCCCGTTCTAGCTTGGATAAACTGCCGTTCAGAAACTTGACCGGTTTGCCGAAAGACTTTTCGAGCAGGCGCTTCATCATATCTCCCATCCCGAGATATTGGGTGAAAATCAGGCAGCTTTCATCGCTTTCGCGAATCGTCTTCGTCAGCTCAAGCAGTTTTTCGAGCTTAACTGACCTTCCGTTCAGGAGCTCGCTCCCGGTCTCTTTTAAGTAAAGGGCAGGATGGCCGCAGATTTGTTTAAGCTTGCCGAGCATGCTTAAGATGAGAGCTTTACGCTGCATTCCGGCGAGGCTTGACATATGTTCAAACGTATCTTTGACAAGCTGTTCATATAGTGAAGCCTGTTCTGCGGAGAGCGGGATGAACTCTTTTTCTTCCTGTTTTTCAGGCAGGTTGAGCGCGACTTCCTTGTCCTGCTTTGTCCGTCTTAATAAAAACGGTTTGATCAGCTGCTGGAGCTGTTCGATCCGTTTTTCGTCGCGATCTTTTTCAATCGGCAGGACAAAACGCTTATGGAAGCTGCCAAGGCTTCCGAGATAGCCTTTGTTCATGAAATCGTAGATCGACCACAGCTCCGTCAGGCGGTTTTCCATCGGAGTCCCGCTGAGCGCGATATGATGGAGGCCTTTCAGTTTTCTGATTGAACGGGATTGTTTCGTGTGCGCATTTTTAATATTTTGGGCTTCGTCAAGGCAGATGCAGTTCCAGGCGACGCTGCTGAGATCGTCAAAGTCGGATTGGGCGAGGCCGTATGACGTCAAGACGATATCCGCATCTTTGTAACATTCCTGAAACGCTTCACCTTTAGGGCGTTTTGGCCCGTAATGGAGCGCCGCCGTCAGGCCGGGCGCGAAGGTCTCGAGTTCGCGCTGCCAGTTCCCGAGGACGGAAGTCGGCGCAATGATGAGGGACGGCGTTTGTTGTCCCTGTTCTTTTAAATAGGCGAAATAGGCGATCATCTGGATGGTTTTTCCGAGCCCCATATCGTCTGCCAGGCAGGCGCCGAAGCCGCAGTTTCTGAGAAAGATCAGCCAGTTCAAACCGTCTTCCTGATAAGCCCTGAGCGTTCCGTCAAAATATTTGCTGACCGGGTATGACGGGAGATCATCGCGCTGGCTCAGCTTTCTGATCATGTTTTTCAGCTGATAGGACAGTTCAAACCGCACATCGCTGAATGCGGAACCATCGAACAGATCATCATCTTCGCGGGTTTCGCTCCGCTCCGTCAGCTCGCGCGCCAGGATGTCAGACATATGAAGCCCCTCTGTTTCTGCTCGCTCCATCAGCTTTTTCATTTGTTTAATAAAATTCGGATCGATTTTAATCCACTGTCCGCGTATGTTGACAAGCCGTCTTTTATTGGCGACAAGCTGCTCGAATTCTTCTTCTGTAAGTTCGATTCCGTTCGTAGCAAAACGCCAGTTGAAGTCCATCAATGCATTCATTCCGACAAAAGACTCGCCGCGGGGAGCCGATGACACTTTCGCTTTCAGGAGCATGTTGCTGTCTCTGACGATTTGCCACCATGACGGCAGCAAAATTTCAATCCCCATGCTGACAAGAGTTTCGCTTGCTTCGGAGAGGAAGATCCATGCTTCCTCTTCCGTTAAAAGCGTTGTCCCCGAGTCGATCGTCAGCCACGGCACGATTTGGCGGAATCTGTCTTGTTCGCGGGCGATTTTATCAGCGTATGCCTGCCACGATTTTTTCAGCCTGTTCAAGCCTTCAAAGAACTGAATGGCGCCGCTTTTTTTGTCGCGCAAAAACAGTTCGATTTTCCAATCGTCTCCGTCAAAGTCAGGTTCATTTAAGCGGAGTCCGACAGTAAACGGCACAGGGTTTTCATGCCAGCCGATCGTTTCGAGAAAATCGTCTTCATCGAGAAAGTGTCCCTGAAATGTGGTGACGGCGGGAGAATGTGCGACAATCGATTCCCATTTTGCTTTTAACTCGTCATTGTAGTTGATGTAGTCTTCGACAGCGTGTGAAAACCATTCAGCTGTATAGCCTTCCAAAATCCCTTCTTTATCTTTCCAGCGCAGCACCTCTTGCTTCCATGCTTCATAGTCGGGAAGGAAGTCTTCATCTGCGATAAACTCATAAATGGTGGAAGCCGTTTTCATTAAAGGTTCGGTTTCCTCGGTGAGGATGATGTCGCTGTATGAATTAAATGAGTTTTTGCCGAGAAATTCGACCGCCATCCACGGGGACAGCAGAACCGCCGGAGTATCTAAACCGGCATCTTCGAGAAACGTTCCGTAGAAAGACGATTCGTGCCACTGAAACAAATGCCTTTCCATTTCATTTCGCGTGAGAAACTGATGATCCTCGTCATGACAAGATAAAATGAATGTATAGTCTTCTGATTGTTCGACATGTATCACGATTTCCTTAAGACTCGCCATCGATCAACTTTCCTTTCTTAAGCTCCTCCTGGAAGGCTCTCAGCCGTTTATAGCGGGCTGAAAACTGCTCTATAAACCGGTTCCAGACATCCTGTTTTTTCGATTTTTTATAAAGGGTGCGCAGCTTTTTTAATTGTTTGACGGCTTCTTTGTAGCTTGAGCGGTTTTTTTGTTCAACCAGCCCGGAAATTTCTCTGTGATAGGAAGGAATCAATGCTTCAGGAGCCGCTGCTGCAATATCTTTCAAGGCGTTCTGCCCGATCTCAGAGATTGAAAAACCGACAAGGCTGTGGATCTCCATCCACTCCGTAAAGCGGTTTTTGTTATATAAAAAATGGCTGTATTCAGTAAACGTATAAGGAAGGCACTTTTTGCAATACCGTTCATATACATGCTCTTCTTTTGCGTTTTTGCTGTAATCGCTCAGAAACAGGAAGAATTCGCTTAAAACATCGCGTATTTCCCGGTACGGCTTATCCAGTCTGCAGAAGCCGGCTGCAAGCTGCTCAAAGTGTTCATACCATTTTTTCAGGCGCTTCCAGTCTTTTTTGGCGGTCATGACGCTGAGCCATTGAAATGTATAAGGAAGAATCTCAGGTGAAAACGATCCGGCTTGATCAAGAATCACATCGTCGTTTTTCAGCAGAAATTCAAGATGCAGCCTGCCGAATTGTATTTCAGGCGACGGCTCCATATCGTTGAGCACATCGAGTTCCCGCTTCAGCCAGGTTGGACGGGACAGAAGCGCGCTCCAGATTTCCCCGAAAATCCGCAGCCTTTCATACTGAAAAATGTCTTTCTTGAGCAGCAGTTCCCGAATCACGCCGGGGGTTTTTTCTAAAAACGGGTCAAGGGAGAACGATAGCGCATATGTTTTCAGTTCATCGATCGAGCTGTAGATCGTATCCATCAGCTGTTCGATATAAGGATTCAGCGAGTAAAAATCCTTTTCAGGATCGATACGCCCTTTCTCGACGAGCGAATGCATGGCAAGCCATGTCGCAAGAGCCGCGTGGATTTGATACATTTTTTTCAGCTCCGGCTCCGCAGGCGTCCGCTTTTTTAAAGCTGAAAAATAACCGTAGTAAAGGTATTGCATCGTTTGCTGGTTTTTAGGCGTATGCTCTTCCCATCGTCTGAACTCCGTTTTGAAAAACGATGTCCATTGATCGAGCGTATGGCTGCGGGGCTTCATTCCGCGCTGAAGCTGTCCGAGAATATCACTGTTTTCACGGCGTTTTTGCGCTTCTTTCCAAAACTCCGTAAACGTTCCCAATCGATCATATTGTGCATACAGATATAAGTAAACGGCAAGCACATGCCGGCAGATGTTTTGAGCAGGGCAGGAACAGCTGCTTTTTTTAACGTCGTCGAGGTCGATGAAGACCTTCACCGGGACCACATCCTGAACGTAAGCGCTGACCGTATGCCCGCTCATCGGCTTGACCCGATAGACGGAATCCTGTCTGTATAAAATAAGGGCTTTTTTCATGAGCTGAATGTTATCTTCTGTGCACGGCAGTACATGCTTAAACTGTTCAGCTGCATCCATCACAACCGTTTTTGAAATCATGTCTTGAAGCATGTCTATCGCTCCTAACCGAATGGCTTTTAAAAAGTTTCCAATCTCTCTATTATAGCTTAATCAATCCGTCCAAAAAAGATTTTCTCAGGAAAAGGACATAAAAACGGATGGCTGTCGAATAATGTAATAGACTATGGCAAATTGATTCTTTACATCATATAATTTGAAATATAATCAGAAATGTTTTAATTTATGGAAGCTGAAAGGAAAAGGATATGGATGACAAGGAATTGAATCAGGAAGAATTTTTGAGAATTCTTATGCATGCGTATGACGTTGGTGAAAAATCAAAAGACATAACGACGAAAGAACTTCTTGAAGATCTCATTCTTCATATCAAAAATGGATATACGACGTAAAAGGTGTGCAAACCGCGGTTTGCACACTTTTTCGTTCAGCAAAAAGCGCGCAGGTCCTGCAAAAGTCGATATTTAATACCATATAAAGACGCGATTTCCCCGGTATCTCCCGTTATTTGTCAGGATTCATTTCTTTCGGATACGAAATAACCATGTATAATCAAAGGGAGGTGTTTAATGTGCTGAAAATTTAAATAAATATACGAATCCTAAAGGGAGGCTTTTATGAGAGATCATATCGGCTTTAAAGATGTGTTCATCATTTTGAAAAAAAGATTCGTTCTGATCGCACTGATCACCAGTGCGGCCGCTCTGTCCAGTGCGGCCGTCAGCTTTTATTGGCTTACACCCATCTACCAGGCATCCGCCCAAATCCTCATCAACGGCCGTCAAACGTCGAACTTCACCGATATTCAGACCAACCTTGAGCTTATCAACACTTACAACGTCATTATGAAAAGCCCGATCATCTTAAATAAGGTTAAAGACGAACTTAACCTTCCGGAAACGGCTGAAGACCTGAAGGAAAAAATTACGGTTATCAGCGAAAATGAATCACAGATTGTCAGTATCTCCGCGACTGACAAGGATTATTCCAAGGCGGCGGACATCGCGAACACGGTCGTCGCCGTATTCCAAAGGGACATTGACGGTATTATGGGTGAAAATACCGAAGTCAGCCTTGTTGCGAAGGCCACCCCCGAACATTCGCCTGCTCCCGTCAGCCCGAACAAGAAATTCAACATCGCTGTTTCTACAGGATTCGGCCTGCTGTTTGGCGCAGGGCTTGCATTTTTACTCGAGCTTTTGAAAAATACCATTCGAAATGAAGAAGACATCGAAAAAGAGCTGAGCATTCACGTGTTGGGAAATATTCTGTATGTGAAACCGAAAAAAGGACAAGCCCGGAAGCTGGAAAGCTTTGTCGGCAAAGACCATACGTTCTAAAACGGGAAAACACGGGGAGGTCGCCTATGATCGATATTCATTGCCACATTCTTGCGGACATTGATGATGGAGCAGCATGTATGAATGACAGTATAGAAATGGCTAAACAAGCCTTCCGCCAAGGGATTCATACGATTATCGCCACACCTCACCACCGAAACGGTGTATACGAACACCAAAAAGAGGCCATCCTTGCAGCTGTTTCGGGTTTAAAGACGCGGGTGCAAAAGGAAAACATCCCGGTGCTCATTGCTCCTGGACAGGAAATCCGCCTGTACGGCGAATTGAAGCGCGATCTTGAGCGCGGCAGACTGCTCAGTCTCGCCGGCACAAAGTATTTGCTGATTGAACTTCCTTACCACCATGTTCCGCGGTATGCCGAAAAGCTGCTGTTCGATCTTCAGTTAAATGGTTACATTCCGGTTATCGCACACCCTGAGCGGAACCTTGAATTGATGGAGAATCCGGATCTGCTGTACCGCCTTGTCAAAAACGGAGCGTGCGTCCAGCTGACATGTTCAAGTCTTGCCGGCCGCTTTGGCAGAAGTGTCAAACGGCTCGCCCGCCGCTTTCTTGAAGCAAACCTCGTCCACTTTATCGCATCAGACGCCCACAACCTCACGAGCCGATCTTTCTTTTTTGATGCAGTGGAAAACGATTACGGCCGCGATTTTTTGAACGTGTTTACAGAAAACGCGGGTCTGCTCCTGGAAAACCGGGAGATTCATAAAGATACACCGCGTCCCGTTAAAAAGAAAAAGCTGATGGGCCTGCTGTGAAAGTTATTCACAAAAGCCCGTCAGCCAAAATGTCAGCGCCGGTTATGCGGCGCTGATTTTTTATATCATCCGTTAGAAGCGGCCGGAACATCCCTTTCTACAAGAGCGGAATGACAAGCCCGCCGTAAGCGAAAGCGGCCACGATCAGGAAAGCCGGATGGACGCGGAACTTCGTCAAGGCCACCAAAGAGATCAGCGCGATGACAAGTGATTGAA
Organism: Bacillus sp. LB7; assembly: GCF_030449715.1. Classification (NCBI taxonomy): domain Bacteria; kingdom Bacillati; phylum Bacillota; class Bacilli; order Caryophanales; family Bacillaceae; genus Bacillus; species Bacillus sp. LB7. The sequence goes on along the minus strand of NZ_JASGCA010000014.1, from coordinate 7,076 downwards.
CGAAGCCGATCGACTGGATTGCGTCACCGCCGATTTCCCACGTCAAAAGAAGCATCATCATGGCGATAACCGGCTGAACCGACAAGGTCATTCCTTTGACGATTGGCGACTGGCGGTAGCGGCCGATCAGCTTGAGCAGCAAAACGAGCGCGATGGCCGAAGGCAGTACAGTTGCGGCAAGAGCAATGAAAACACCGGGCCATCCGAGCACACTGTAGCCGACATAAGCGGCGATTTTTGTCGCGATCGGCCCCGGCAGCGCGTTTGCGAGCGCAAGCATATTTGAAAATTCCTCTTTTGACAGCCAGTGAAAATGCTGAACAACTTCTTCAAAATTAAGCGGAATTGAAGCCGGACCGCCCCCGTAGCCCAATAAATTTGCAATAAAGAAAGCCCAAAACAAGTAAAAGATGATCATGAAGCGGACACTCCCTTATCCTTTTCCCGGGCCGTTTTTCTTTTTAATTTAAAGTGGAACGCGCCATACGTTAAAAACAGGATGACAATGATGCCGGGATGGATCGAAAACACTTGAAGACCCAAAAACGCAAGAATAAAGAAAAGCACGCCGGCAAGCAAGCCGAAGCCTTTCAATGCTTTTTGCCCAAATTCGTAAGCCATGATGCCGAGCATGACGGCGATGACAGGGGTAACAGCGCCGATCATGCCGCTTACGATTTTGGAGTGGCTGAGCACATTAACGGCTGCGAACAAGGCGGCCATCGCAGCGCACGTCGGCAAGATATGAGCCGCTGTGGCCACGACAGCGCCCGGAACACCTTTCACTTTATGACCTAAATATGCCGACATTTTTGTCGCGATTGGTCCGGGCAGCGCATTGGCAATCGCCAAAATTTCCCCGAATTCATCATCATCGATCCATTTGAACTTCGAAACGGCTTCATGACGGATCAGCGGGATAACGGACGGTCCGCCGCCAAATCCCAATATCCCCGTTCTTGTCATTGCGATGATCAGTTCCCGGTAAGGGTGCTTCATTTCGCGTTTCCTCCTATTCAGTTAAAGCTTCATTCCCATTCGGCTCTTATATCGTTTAATCAGCATCTGGCAGTCGACGCTCACAACGCCTTTCAGAGGGTACAGGCGCTTCGTCAAAAATTCCTCCATCTCCTGATCATTTGCGAAAATGCCGTGCATATGCAGTTTGCTCGGCCCTGTCATATGATAGAGGCTTGTCACGGCGGGCTCTCTTTCCAAAGCAACGGCAACAGCCTCTAAATATTGGGGTTCGACTTCAACATTGAAAAACACCGATACGTGAATCCCGACCTTGACCGGATTGATGACGGCTGTGAATTTTTCGATGATGCCTTCTTCAATCAAGTTGTTGATCCGCGTCTGTACGGCAACTCTTGAAAGTCCCACGCGTTTTCCTAAATCGGTATAAGAGATTCTTCCTTCCTCATGCAAGATCGAAAGGATTTTTTTATCCGTTTCATCAAGAATTAAATTTGGCATATGGTAGTCGAGGCTCACAAATGTCCCTTCCTTTCTGTTTGGTCATTATCATGCGAAATTGCTTGTCAATCGCATTAAAAATGAACATTTTGTAAATTGTATCATAACACGGGTTTCGATATGAATCATTTTAACGTTTTTTTAATACTTATTGAAAAAAGGGTGTTAGTTTTTCTCCCCTGAAAGTAGCACCTCTTTAAACGGGCCACTATACTTCAAAGACAAATGGATGCTTGAAAGAAAGAAAGGGAGCTATGGAGAAGCTGAAGATCGGTTCGAAACAAATGGTTGTCAGTCCTCATTATCTCGCTTCGCTTGCAGGGAACAGCATCATGGAGAAGGGAGGAAACGCGTTTGACGCGGCTGTGGCAGTAAGCGCGTGCCTTGCTGTTGTCTATCCGCATATGACAGGACTCGGAGGGGATGCTTTTTGGCTGATGTATCACAATGGAAGCGGTGAGATCAAAGGATACAATGGCAGCGGGCGGTCGGGGCGGAAAGCGGACCGGAATCAGTATAAAGGAGAGCGCGCCATTCCGGTCAGGGACATGAGCAGTGCGATTACCGTGCCGGGGATGGCGGACAGCTGGGCCGAAATACTGGCGGCATACGGCCGTTTATCGCTTCGGGAGGTGTTGAAGCCGGCGATCATGTATGCAGAAAAGGGTTTCCCGGTCTCGCCTGATCAATGTCAAAACACGGTGAAAAACGCCGAGTGGCTTTCCGGTATGCCGATCACTGCAGATATTTATCTTCCGGGAGGAAACCCGCCTTCTCCAGGTGAGCGCTTTGTGCAAAAAGAGCTAGCGCGCACTTTGGCGATGATCGCTGAGAAAGGAAGAGACGTCTTTTATAAAGGGGAAATTGCCCAAGCTTCAGCAGCCTATCTGCAAAACAACGGAGGCATCTTGACCCTGGAAGATTTCGAGCGGCATAAAGGGGAATGGGTGTCACCGCTTTCCTCTACATACAGAGGATATGCGATCTATCAAATGCCTCCGAATTCACAAGGATTTACCGGTCTTATGGCATTAAATATTTTGGAAAACTACGACTTTGGCATGATCGAGCACGGTTCTTTCGAGTATTATCATCTGCTCATCGAAGCATTGAAATTAAGTATTTCCGATAGCAATAAAGTATTGACTGACCCGGAATTTTCCCAAATACCGCTGGGGCGCCTGCTTGACAAAGGGTATGCGCGGGAGCTGGCCGCAAAAATCGGACTGCTGGCTCTTCAGGCACAGAGCCGGCCGCACGGTGGTGATACGGCTTATGCTGCAGCAGTAGATGAAGACGGGAATGCTGTTTCGTTTATTCAAAGTTTGTATTTCGAATTCGGCTCAGGTGTGACAGCTGGAGATACCGGCGTCATTTTGCAGAACAGAGGGTCGTTTTTCTCGCTTGACCCCGGCCATGTCAATACACTGGAGCCGGGAAAAAGAACGTTTCATACGCTGATGCCCGCCATGGCGTTCAAAGGCGGCAAGCCGAAATTTCTTTACGGAACGCAGGGGGGAGAAGGACAGCCGCAGACGCAGACGGCTCTTATCACGAGAATGATAGATTACGGGATGGATCCGCAAACCGCCGTTCATGAACCGAGATGGGTGTGGGGCAGAACATGGGGAGAACGGGTGGAAGGTGTAAGAATAGAAAGCAGAGTGGCGCCCGAAGTGATTGAAAAACTGCGAAAGCATGGGCATCATGTATCCATTGTCAGCGACTTTGACGGTGTGATGGGTCATGCCGGCATCATTGAGATTGATGATCAAGGTTTCCTGAGAGGGGGAAGCGATCCGAGAAGTGACGGGGCGGCAATCGGCAGTTAACTCCGTTTTCAAAACGCGCATTCGTCAATATGAGAAAAAAACCCCGTGAACAAGGAGGATTTGTCCACGGGGTTTTTTCTATCCGGCTATGAGTATTGATCCGAGATTTCGGTGAAATGCTTAAGCGCCGGATTGCGGTTGTCTTTTCGATGTGCGGTAATCCATTCTGCGCGAAGGGGAAAGTCTTCGATTTCTTTGTATACAACATCGAGGTTAAATAATCGTTTAGCCGCTGTAGGCACGACGGCGATTCCCATTCCGGCTGTCACGAGGCCGATCACCATTTGGTATTCTGTAGCTTCCTGGGCGATGTTGGGGATAAACCCGGCTTTTTCACACAAGAAATTAAATTCCGTGTATAAAGAGGGCCACGCTTCTTTGGCTATGACAATCAGCGATTCGTCTTCAAGATCTTTCAAATGTACCCGGGGTTTTTCTGTCAGCGGGTGGTGTTTCGGAAGTGCAAGGACACAGTGGCTTTTCTTCACCGTGTATGACTTCAGTTCATCGTTTCCCAACGGGGGATGCAGCACCCCGATGTCAATGTGTCCGTTTAGCAGTGCATCGACCTGATTGGGGGTTGAAAGCTCCCGAAGATCAATCTGCACGGACGGGTACCGGTTTCGGTATTCCCTGATGATGGGAGGCATGATCTCGTATGTTGCGGAGCCGACAAAGCCGATCACGAGTCTGCCCAGCTCCCCGCGGGCCGTCCGCTGAGCCATGTCGACGGCTTGATCAATCTGGGAAAGCCCTTCCTTGATTTGTTTTAAAAAGACCCCGCCTGCCGTCGTCAGCCTGACGGCTCTTTTTGACCTCTTCAGCAAGGTGACGCCTATTTCACTTTCTAGCTGTTTAATCTGCTGGCTGAGCGGAGGCTGAGTCATGTTCAGCCGAAGAGCTGCTTTTCCGAAATGCAGTTCTTCGGCAACAACCATAAAATAACGAAGATGGCGCAGCTCCATTATTCACTCATTCCTTTCTGAATGCGATTTCAGTCGTTTTACATATTAATTGTAAGACAAAGAAGTATTGGAAAACAATTTCCACAAGATGTATATTTAATAATACAATAATTTTATTAAAAATTCATTGTAAACGAATGAAAATGGAGGAGTGAGGGCTTTGAAAAATGTAGCCGCTAAAAATGAAACTCTTACTGTAAGAGGAGCAGAGCTTGTGGTGGATAGTCTCATTCAGCAAGGTGTCACTCATGTTTTCGGTATTCCGGGAGCGAAAATCGATGCGGTGTATGACGTATTGAAAGACAAGGGGCCTGAACTGATTGTTTGTCGTCACGAGCAGAATGCAGCATTTATGGCGGCGGCAGTCGGACGATTGACTGGAAAGCCCGGTGTTTGCCTGGTGACTTCGGGTCCGGGAGCGTCTAATTTAGCGACCGGTCTTGTAACAGCCAATACAGAAGGAGATCCGGTTGTTGCCCTGGCGGGTGCTGTAAAAAGAGCGGATCGTCTCAAAAGAACTCATCAATCGATGGATAATGCGGCGTTGTTTCAGCCGATTACAAAATATAGCGCAGAAGTGGAAGATGCGAACAACATCCCTGAGGCTGTAACCAATGCATTCAGAGCGGCAGCTTCCGGACAGGCCGGGGCAGCGTTTCTCAGCTTTCCCCAGGACGTTACGGCCGGTCTGGCAACTGCCAAGCCGGTGAAAACCATGCCGGCGCCGAAGCTGGGCGCGGCTCCGGATGAACTGATCAGCGCGGCTATCGCCAAAATTCACAATGCGAACCTTCCCGTCGTGCTTGTAGGGATGAAAGGCGGAAGACCTGAAGCGATTGAAGCGGTACGCCGTCTGCTGAGAAAAGTGAAACTGCCGTTTGTTGAAACATACCAAGCAGCGGGTACGCTGTCTCACGATTTGGAAGACCAGTACTTCGGCCGGATCGGATTATTCCGCAATCAGCCCGGAGATATTTTGTTGGAAAAAGCGGATCTCGTTTTGACGGTCGGCTATGATCCGATTGAATACGACCCCGTCTTTTGGAATGGAAAAGGCGAGCGCAGCGTGATTCATCTTGATGAAATACAAGCCGATATCGATCATGACTATCAGCCTGAAATTGAGCTGATCGGCGATATCGCAGAGACGTTAAACCATATTGAACATGATTCTTTGCCGGTTTCCATCGATGAGTCATTTGCACCTGTGCTTGATTATTTGAAAAAAGCGCTGGAGGAGCAGAGCGAGCCGCCTAAAGAAACAAAAACAGATCTTGTTCATCCGCTGCAAATCGTTCGCGATTTGCGTGATTTGCTGAGTGATGACATCACAGTTACTTGTGACATCGGCTCCCATGCGATTTGGATGTCGAGATATTTCCGCACCTATCGCCCGCATGGACTGCTGATTTCCAACGGCATGCAGACGCTGGGCGTTGCTTTGCCGTGGGCGATCGCAGCAGCGCTGGTCAATCCGGGACAGAAAGTCGTGTCTGTTTCCGGAGACGGGGGCTTCCTGTTCTCCGCGATGGAGCTTGAGACAGCGGTCAGATTGAAAGCGCCGATCGTTCACATTGTCTGGAATGACAGCACATACGATATGGTTGCGTTCCAGCAGGAGATGAAATACAAGCGGACGTCAGGAGTCGACTTCGGCGGAATCGATATTGTAAAATATGCTGAAAGCTTTGGAGCAAAAGGTTTAAGGGTCAATTCGCCAGACGAATTGGCAGAGGTGCTTAAAGCTGGTCTTGATGCAGAGGGCCCGGTTGTCATTGATATTCCGGTTGATTACAGCGACAACGTTCATTTGGCTGATCAGCGTTTTCCAAAAAACTTTGAGGATCATTTTAATAAACAAGCCTCTAAGCAATCTTGATCACAGCAAGTTCAGTCATAACAAATTAAAATCAAGGGAGTGAAAAGAGGAAAATGAAAAGTGCAAGCAAACAAAAAGTGGTTCAGCCCGTTGACAAGAACCTCGACCAGGTCTTTCAGGTCTCAACGATGATATCGTTATTGGACGGGATTTATGACGGGGATTTTTACATGTCTGAAGCAAAGGATCACGGAGACTTCGGAATTGGAACATTCAACCGGCTCGACGGTGAGCTGATCGGCTTTGACGGTGAGTTTTACCGTCTTCGTTCCGATGGCAAAGCCTATCCTGTTCAAGGAAGCGATTGTTCTCCGTTTTGCTCGCTCGCTTTCTTCCGGCCGGATATTTATCACGAAATCAAGCAGCGGATGCCGCTTAAGGCGTTCGAGGAAGAAATGAAACGGATCATGCCGAGTGAAAACCTGTTTTACGCGATCCGCATGGACGGAACCTTTAAGAAAGTCAAAACGAGAACGGTTGAACTGCAGGAAAAACCGTACGTGCCGATGATCGATGCGGTAAAATCGCAGCCGATCTTTGATTTTAATGATATTAAAGGAACGATCGTCGGCTTTTGGACGCCGCAATATGCCAACGGAATCGCAGTTTCCGGCTTCCATCTTCACTTTATTGATGAAGACCGCAATGTCGGCGGACACGTTTTCGATTATGAAATCGAAGAATGCACGGTGCAAATTTCTCAAAAACTTAATATGAATCTCAGATTGCCGAATACGCAAGATTTCTTTAGAGCGGATCTCAATAAACATGATCTTGCAGCCGGAATTGAAGCGGCCGAAGGCAATCCCGAGTAAATGAAAAAGCCCCCTCTTTGAAAAGGGGGCTTTCAGATTGTCGACAAAGCCATAAAAAGTGGCTTGATCGACAAGCTTTTTTTGTTAAAATGTGAGTGAAATCTAG
>NZ_JASGCA010000013.1:0-102276 GCF_030449715.1 Bacillus sp. LB7 | reverse complement strand
ACATGAATATGTATACGATGAATATTACGATGCTTATATTTGCCCTGACGATCATGTTCTGACATATCGCACAACTAACCGTGAAGGCTATCGTATTTATGCCTCAGATCCAAACCGATGTAAACACTGTCCTTTTCTGAAGCAATGTACGGAAAGCCGAAATCATCGAAAGATGATTCAACGGCATCTCTGGCAGGATCATTTAGATGAAGCTGATCATCTTCGCCACACGGATGAGAATAGGCGAATCTATGCTAAACGCAAAGAAACCATCGAACGGGTTTTTGCGGATTTAAAACACAAGCATGGCCTGCGCTGGACAACCCTACGGGGTAAGAAAAAATTGTCCATGCAGGCGATGCTTGTTTTCGCTGCCATGAATCTCAAAAAGCTGGCGAATTGGACTTGGAAAGGTCCTCATCGCCAGCTTTTTCGTCGGAAAAATAGAACAAAATGGACAAAAATAGGTCGGATCATAGAAATCCGACCTATTTTGTCAACGGTCTGAGGCATCCGAATAAACGGATGCCATTCTTTATTTCTCATCTTCCCTGTCACTTTTATTCCGTATCCGCTCAATCACCTCATGCAGTCCCTCTGGTTTATAAAATTCCACCGGAGAGCTGCCTTTTTCAAAGGAAATCGTCTCGGCTTCTATCAGCGCGACGTAGCGGCCGTTTACCTTGGCAAGGTGGATCGAGTCGCCGAATTCGGCCAGCAGTCCTTTAATCTCGGTTTCTCCCAGCTTCATTTTCAGCTCTGCCTCAGGCATGTGCTCAACGATCTGGGCGGATGCTTCGATGACTTGATGGGTGTCGAGGCGTTCCTGAATCTCCCGCTTTTCGCTCGCTTCCCAGATTTCGAGGTCGTGTTCAAACTGCTGGAGTTCTTCACTTTTGTCTTCAAATGCTTCGTACACATGCTCCTGCACCATGTTCATCACTTGGGACTTCATGATTTCCGGCATCGACTCGCCGTACTCGACGAATTTTAAGAAGTCTTCAAAGTAGCGGGCGTGCGAGGCCTGGTGGATTTTCACTTCGCTTTCCTCTGTCATGCCCTCTTCAGGCATATGCGGATACTGAATCGATTTCATGTTTTTCGTCGTGATCGCCATTTCGACCTTGCGGATCAACGATGATTCATCGGCGATCGAAGCGACCTTCGGTTCAAAGTCGCACTTCATGACAAAGACAAATGTATCATCGAAGTATTTGCGCGGTACGGCTGTCGCCACTAAAAAAACGCCTCCCCTGACGGCGCTCGTGTCGAGGTATGTGCGGACGAACTGTTCGCTCAGTTCATTGAATTCTTCCTTTGTCTCCGCCAGTTTTGTTTTGTGAAACAGATTGTAGTTCGGATTAGAATCAAGCTCATGCCCCGGCTCTGTGATGAAGCGGCCGATTTTCGTCGGCACCTGCTCTGATTTCGGGTGGCGTTCGGCTTTCCGCTTGACGATTTTTTTCAATTCCCCGTCTAAGAAATCCTTCAGCTCGCTGGTTTCAAATTCCTCTTTATCCAGCGTCTGAAAATGTTTATATTGCTTGTTGGCCTGCTCATCCTTGCCGTCGACCTGAATGACGTAAAAAGAAATATAGCGAATTTCAAATTCCATGACATGTTCACCCGTTTTCCTTGTTGTTTCAGTTCTTCAAGTATAGGTAAATGCCTGGAATCCGTCAATTTGCACCTTTATACGATATACTTGGTCAATTATAATACATCTTCCCGGTCAATTTTTCGGATCGACCAAAACGCAATAACAATCCCGATTACTGCCAATGAAACAGGAATATAAATAATAGAAGCAATTGAGAATCCAGGATTTTGCTGGCCGATCAGCGAGGTCAAAATACAGGATGTCACAATGGTGGCAGGAACTGATTGTTTGCGCATTCCAAAGTATAATGGAATAAAACTCAGTCCTGTCGAGGAAGCAGCATAAATGAGCATACTGCCAATCTCATTTCCTATAGCTTGCATTGTCAGTTTTTCCGGGCTGAATTGATAGACATCATTGAGCTGCGAGAAAATAACTGCAACAATCAATTCGGACACGATCATTGTCAAAAAGGTCAATCCGCCGGTGAGCAGCAGTTTTGCCGCGATCAGTTTTTTTCGGCTGACCGGATATGTAAACATGACCGTGATGGTTCTGTTTTTATACTCCCCGATGATCAGTTTGGCAATCAGCACGCCTGCAAAGACAATAAACACAGACCTCACAAAAGTTCCAAGAAGCAGCAGCGTGGATCCCGCGTCAGCCATCGCCATTTGGCCTTGAGTAAGGTTTTTTTCCTCCGACCCGATCAGGCATAAAAAACCGAGTATGCATAGATTTGCGATCACTGCACCTTTGTAATACCACCCCAGTTTCGTTTTTTTAAACTCCAATTTAATTAAATTCAGCATTGAACTTCAACTCCGTTAACATACATCTATTTTTTCGATCCGCCTTACTGCCAAAAAGGAAAAAAACAGACCGACAGCGGCCAAAGATAAAGGAATATAAACAATTGAAGAAATGGAAAAGCCCGGGCTTGTGGAACTGATCAGCATGCTGATCACGACAGACGAAATGATCGTTGCCGCAGTGGAGTGCTTCCGCATTCCGAAAAAGATGGGTACTAAACTCGTTCCTGCGGCGCCAAAAGCAAAAACAATCATTTTCAGAGCCTGCTGAGAAACCATATGAGCTGTTAATTCGCCGGGGATGACCCCATAGATTGAGTTCAGCAGAAAAAAACCAGCGGCAACGCATGCATTTGATATCAATATCGTAATGAAAGTGAGCCCGCCTGCGATCAGAAGTTTAGCGGCCAGCAGTTTTTTTCGGTTGATCGGGTACGTAAACATCACAAGTATTGTCTTGTTTTTAAACTCTGAAATCACCAATTTTGAGATCAATACAGCGCCGAAAACAATAAAAACCGCGCTGACGAAAGTGCCGATTACAAGAAATGTTTCATCAATCGTTTGGAACGTATCCTTGCCTTCTGTGAAGGTCACCATCCACAGAAAACCGAGAATGATCAAATTGGCTAAGACGGCTCCGCGTACATACCAGCCAAGCTTCATCTTTCTCATTTCGATTCTCATTAAATTCAGCAAGTTTCTCCGCCTCCTTACGCGCTGGCCGCATTGCCGTTGATTAAGCTGAGGAAGTAGTCCTCAAGCGAAGTATGATTTTTATTCATAGATTCAATTTCCACATCACTCAAGATCAAAGCTTTAGAAATAGCTGCTTGAGAAGCTTCCGCATCATAAATTCGGATCGTTTGCTCATTTAGTATTTTAAAATTAGCAATTTGAAGCTCATGTTCAAGCACAAAGCAAGCCTGCAATTGATTTGGCGTCACGAGTTCAATGTACTCTGTGTTCCGGCCTCTTACGCTTTCCATCGATACTTCTTCAACAAGCCTGCCGTCCCGAATCACTCCGATTGTGTCAGCGATTTGCTCTACTTCGTTCAGGATGTGGCTTGAGATGAGCAATGTCATTCCATATTCTTTGCTCAATACTTGGAATAAGTTTCTGATTTCTTTAATCCCGATGGGATCAAGCCCATTAATCGGTTCATCTAAGATAAGCAAGTCGGGTTTGGTAAGAATGGCACGCGCGATTCCAAGCCGCTGCTTCATACCAAGCGAGAATGTTTTGACAGGTTTGCTGTCGATATTTTTTAAATTCACCATGTCCAGCACTTCTTGAATCTTGGCTTTATTGTGATATCCCATATACTCACAGTGAAGATTTAAATTTTCATTGGCTGTCAGATTTTCATAAAAAATCGGGTATTCGATCATGCTGCCTACTTTGCCGAGAATTTCGAATGATCGATTTGTCAGCTTATGCCCGAGGATATTGATTTCGCCGCTTGTCGGTTTTATGAGGCTCGTCAGCATCTTCATGACGGTCGTTTTACCGGCTCCGTTCGGGCCGAGAAAACCGTATATTTCTCCCTTTCGTATATGCATGCTTACATTTGACACAACCTCTTGACCTTTGAATGTCTTGGTAAGCCCGCTTGTTTGTACGATGTAAGTCAACTCTGTCTCCCCTTTCCTGTCTCTGCTATGTGTCTATTGTAGCGATGGACGCTGTCTTTTTTATTTCTTATTTCTTAAGAAATTCTTACGTTTGCTAATAGGTCATTCGTTTTAGCGTAATGGAAAACGCCGTCCGTTCATACGGCTTGCTTTGGAGAGAGATGTCCCCTCCCATTTTCTCAATGAGCCTTTTTGTAATTGTTAAGCCGAGCCCGCTTCCCTGGAACGCTTTATTTCTCGATTCCTCAAGGGTGTACAGCCTTTCGAACACCCGCTGCTGATCATACTCGCCAATCCCTTTCCCACGGTCCCATACCGTAATGACAATCTGCGTGTCATCATATGTAAGGGACAATCCGATCAGCTTTCCATCTGCACCATATTGAATCGCGTTTGATAAAAGGTTTTGCAGAACCCGGTCAAGCGCTTCTTCATTTCCATGTGCATAAACCGGGGTATCCGGGATGTCGATGACAGCTTTAAAACCTTTTGCCTGAACGGCGTCATAGTGTTGGAGAATGTTTTTTCGGCATATTTCGTTGATATGTATTTTCGTGAGCAGTATTTGCTTATCTTCTGACTCAAGTTTGGCCAAGTCGAAGAAAGAATTAATCAGCTGAATGATTTCGCCTGTTTTTTGATAAAGCTTTTCCAGCAGCCTTTCACGCTCTTCTTCCGCCATGTCCGAGTCATTTTGAATCGCCTCGATATATCCGAGCACAACGGTCAGCGGGGTTTTCAGATCATGAGACATATTGGTCAGCATTCGTTTCATTGACTGCTCCGTTTTTGCAAAACGGGCTGTTATGCGCTGACGCTCCTCAACAAACAGGTTCATTTGCACGAGCAGATCCCGCAGTACTTTATCATCCGTTCCTAATAAAATTTGCTCAGCCGCCTGCTCATTTAGCATCACACTGAGCTTTTCCGTAATGTACTTCAAGTTTTGGTCCCGCTGTTTTTTCATTTTATATTGAACGATATTGAGAGACGCCAAAATCATCAGCATGCCAATCCATAACATTATCATCCTAAAACTCTCCTAATTTATAACCGATGCCCCAAAGCGTTTTAATATATTGCGGGGAGGAAGGATCATCCTCTATCTTTTCTCTCAAGCGCCTCATATGGACGTTAATAATATTTTGATCGCCAAAATAATCCTCATTCCAAACCGAACGATAGATTTGTTCTTTTGTGAATACTTTTTTAGGGTTTGTCACAAACAAGGTCAGCATCTTCCATTCCGTCGATGTCAGCTGAAGCGGTTCATCATTTTTTTGTACGGATACATTTTCTATATCAATCGTAAGCTCGTGAACACGTACTAGTTTTTGATTTGCCGGCTCACTGGCGGAATACTGCGTTGCGCGCCGAATGGCGGCTTTTATTCTTGCGGTCAGTTCGATCATCGAAAACGGCTTGGCAATATAATCATCCGCACCAAAGCCCAGCCCCAGCGCTTTATCGACATCCCCGTCTTTTGCAGAAATCATTAAAACCGGAACCTTGCTCTGTTCACGGATCAATTTCAGAAAATCCATCCCGTTCAGTTTAGGAAGCATGATGTCGAGCAGAATCACATCATAATTGCCCTGCTGAAACAAGCGAACGCCCTCTTCTCCGTCAAAAGCAAGCACGACCTCAAATCCTTCTTTTGTTAAATAATGATCGACCATTTCACTGATCGAATGATCATCTTCAATAAGCAATATGCGCTGCATCTTGTTCACCCATCCTTTTCAACATAAAAACACACGTGCAATTACACTCATTGTAATTGAAAAACGTGTGTTTTTTACAAAAATTAATTGATATTTCTAATTGAATCCTCTTATATCAGATCTTTTGACCGATACCAATCTACTTTCTCACTAACACGGATCAAGTCACAGGCGCGGGGTTGAACAAACACATGTCATCTTTTATTGATCAAGGGGCTTATTCTTTTTATAGTGAAGCGTTACGTTTTGCTTCCGCAAAGTTTCAATGATGTCATGATAACTGTTTGCAAACTGCTCGTTGTCTGATTTCATCCGGGTGATGACGGTTTTTCGGCTTTCACTTTTGTGATCCAATTCTTCTTTAATTTTCGTGATCATCATGCCTTTTTGCCCTTCGATTTCGCTTTTTAGCATTTTATCAAATTCTTTCAGTTCTTTTAAAACGCTTTTCAGCGGAGCGTTCAGCCGGGCCGCTGTATTCTTTGCTGAAATACTGCTTAAAAACATATATGTCGCTGAAACTGTTTCAGTTTCCTCCAATAACGGTTTTACCATCTTAATCTCCCTCCCCTATGCCTTAAAATCAAACAACGCCGAAATTTGCTCATCTTCATCGAACAATTTTTCAATGCTGGTGCGAATGCTTTTTACAAATTTCTTTTTGCTGGAGGTTTGTTTTTTTAATTCGCTGATGACGCCGTCGCACTGAGGAAGCGGGGCCGTGTGGTACGAGTCGTGGACGACGATTTTATTCAGCTTTCCGTTTGATCCGGCGAAGCCTGAGGCAAGCTTGAACTGAATGTCGAATTGGTAGCGGGAAGGATTGGCTTCCATGTCATGAATGGCTTTTGTCAACTCAGATTTTTTAGTTGCGAAATGATCGTGGATTTCATGGTGGAAAACACGTTGGTAGCGTTCAATTTCAGCCTCAATCTTTGAAATGGCGGCCATACCCGCCTGGTAAATCCTGATGGCAGATGACAGGTTTACCTTTATCTCTTTTCCGTCCTTGCCTTTCTTAGAAAAATAGATGTCTCCTCCTTTGTAGCTGATGCCTTTCTTTTTGGATAGGGCGTTGAGAAGCGGGGTGATGCTGTGGCCTTCGCCAATAAGATTGAGAAGGTCTTTTGTGTCTTGATCCAGTTTGCCCAAGGCTTCTTCCAATGCTTTATAAGTTGAATAAAATTCGATTAAATTTTTCATTAATGATTGAGAGAGTTGTCTATTATTTAGAGTAAATATGACAGTCTTCCAGTCGACAAGAAATTTGATCTTTTCATATAAAACGTCCAGCCTGCCAGTCAGTCGCTCTACTTCGGCAATGTCTTTTTGGATAGTCTTCTTTTTCGCTTCATCAATATAACCGTTTGCTTCAAGCTGATTGAGAACAGGGCCGCTGTAGGCCTTAACTTTCGCAAAAAATTCTTTGAACTCTGGCAGCTTTTTATCAAGTGCACCCACCATATTCAAGAGGCGGGCCGGATGTTTCAAGCAATATGCTATTTGCTGAGCTGTACCCTCTTCATTCATGATTCCGTTTAAAAAATCCATATCTACGCCGATTGCTTCCATAGCAAAACCCTGAATGCCGCCCTTTCGATAATCAGCCGCATATTTTTGAAAGTACCCTTTCAGTTTGCTCACATCTTCATCAGGAATATGATCAATGACACTTCGGAATCCTTTTATATCCGGGTGTGTGTTCGTCATCTTCACATCGCCGAATGTAATAAAGTCGGCCTTCCCGCTGACACCGTAGAGCGGATCGTCACTGGAAATGCGCTGGGTGATGTTGGCTGTAACGCCTTTGTCGTTGTAGTATTTGATGATGGCTTTTTTTAGATCATTTTTAGGAATTTCACTGATTTTTATTGTGTTGAATTTTCTTTTAAGGTAATTAGTAAGTTTATAGTCTGCTTTTAAAATATGATCAACACTGATTTGAGCTCCATTCACTCCATAAACTTCATCAAATTCACCATCAATCAACTGAACTAGCACTTGGTTATTATTTGCAAGAGAATGTCCCATTGCATAAGTGTTTAGACTTTTTACATCTTGTGTTTTTTTCTTTGTTTCTATGGTAAATTCCTTAGTTGCTTTGTATTGACTATCATCCATGCCCAGAAAAAGACCTAAAAAATTATATCCCCAGTCCTCATTATCAGCACTCCCCTGAGAAATTATTTGAAGCTGATTGGTGCCATGATTTTTATCTTGAATATATATCGCAGTCCCATCATAGCCTGAGCTTTTAACAGAAGAATCTTTATTCTGTAAAATCTCCTTTGAGGTATAAATTTCTATATCTTTGGGAAGTTCTTTATTTGTTTCTTCTTTATAGATTCTGCGTACATCAGCGACAAAGTCCTTTTTAGCTTTTTTTACTTCATCTGCATTTTCAGATGCAAATCTTTCTTTATAGCTGTATTCTAAATTTATTAAACGCAGTTTCACATTCTCATTCTCAAATAAATTTTTATTTCTCATTTTTCTCCCCTTCTGTACTGAAGGTGATTGAATTAACAAGTTTTTTTGCAGTTTTTCTCGCTGTTTCTTCTGAGAGTGAACATGGTTGATCTTCTTTATGGCATGCAAATGTAAAGTTATATTCAACACCTAAGTATTCCTTTTCTGTAGACTTTACATAACCAAAATAACTATATGAAAAATTGTATTTTCGATCTATATCATCAAAAACCTCTTTCATATGAGCAAAATATATATCTTTTCCAGACTGATCGATTTTTTCGTATTCTCCTTTGTATCCATTCTGTTCACTAATAATTTCAAGCATTGTTTTGGGTTTATTAACATATGATTGTTGAGAATAATACTTAACTTGAGCATTAAGAACAATATTTGATTTTTTATCGTAGCTATTAAAGGCGACGCTCTCTATGTTCTTTCCGTTATTTGAGGATAGCTCTGCTTCATACTCCCCATCCTCCGGAAACAACATCGTAAACCCTTTCAGTTTAGACTCAAGCAAATAATAGCCGGGCTCGACTTCCTTTGTTGATGCCATGTATTCTCTTGTTTTCTCATCCTGGAACGCCGGAACCTGCGGGAGGTCTTTCGGGTCCATATCTTTCGGCTTCACCGCTTCTTCTTGATTGCCGTTCTTGCCGTTTTGGCTGTCGTTCATACTGCATCCTCCTGTAAAGATTAGTATTATAGAAAAACACAATATCATCATCTTTTTCATTTTATTAAACCTCCAAGGGCTTTTAAGTTAAGCTGCAAGCACTTCATTTTAATGCGAATGACATGCTTGAAAATGATACTTTTTTATGTTACATCATGGAATAAATTAGATAAATAGGAAATAAGAATCACCTACCCTGCAAATCGTATGCCATCCCTCTGAAAAAACAGGCAGTATGGTTGATGCGCCAAGATTCCGAAAGGTACTGCGGTTTAGTTTACCAAAGAGGAAATATGAAAAAAGAACCACTTCTTACTTCTTGTTTCAATTAAAAAAGCACCTATATCAAGGTGCTTTTCGATCAAGTCACAGGCGCGGGGTTGAATAAACACAAGTCATTGGAGAGTCCCCAATGTTCCGCCCATGTTTTCCTTCCGCTTGCGACGGCAAGGATCGTCTTGAAAATTTCCCAGCCGACTTCTTCTATTGAAGCTTCACCTGTTGCGATCCGTCCAGCGTTAACGTCGATTAAATCGCGCCAATCTTCTGATAATGATTGCCGGGTTGCCACTTTCATAACCGGAGCCATTTCAAGGCCGTACGGCGTTCCCCTTCCGGTTGTAAATACTTGCAAATGCATGCCCGAAGCCAATTGCAGGGTGCCGCATACGAAATCGCTTGCAGGTGTCGCTGCAAAAGTGAGTCCCTTCTGTACAGCCCTTTCACCAGGCGCGAGTACGGCATTGATCGGGCTGCTTCCCGATTTCGCGATCGATCCGAGCGATTTCTCGACAACGTTTGCCAGCCCGCCCTTTTTGTTCCCTGGCGACGGATTGGCGCTTCGGTCTGATTCGCCTCTTTCCAGATAGCGGTCATACCAAGCCATTTCCCGAATCAAGGCGCGGCCGACTTCTTCATTGACAGCGCGCGGTGTTAGGAGATGAACGGCATCGCGAACTTCGGTGACTTCCGAAAATAAAACCGTCGCCCCTGCCCGGACGAGTAAGTCAGCCGCATATCCCGCCGCGGGGTTTGCGGTCACCCCTGAGAAAGCGTCGCTGCCACCGCACTGAAGGCCGATCACCAGGTCTGAAGCGGGACATGTCGTCCGCTTCCGTTCATTCAGCCTTTTTAAGCGCTCTTCGGCCATTTCCATAATCGATTGTATCATTTGCTGAAACCCTTGCCGTTCCTGCAATGAAAGAATGTTTTCAGCGTCTCCTTCCGGCTCTATCCTCGTCGGAAGGAGCTTCTCGCAGCCGAGTCCGATCACCATCGCTTCACCGCCGAAATTAGGGTGCCTGGCGATATTTTGAATCGTTCGGATCGGGATTTTGGCTTCCGGCGCATTAATCGCCACACCGCAGCCGTACTGATGATTTAATGCAGCGACACCGTCAACGTTCGGATATTTTGGGAGCAGTTCCTCTTTAATTCGTTTAACTGCGTAATCGAGAACGCCTGCGACGCATTGCACGCTTGTCATGATGCCCAGCACATTTCTCGTGCCGACGCTCCCGTCTTCATTCCGGTACCCTTCAAATGTGTACCCTTCAAGAGGGGGAGCGGGTTTTGGAACTTTGTTGGCGATGGGCAGTTCATCGAGCGGCGGAGCTTCCGGAAGCATGATATGCGACTCGGAAATCCACCCGCCTTTTTCGATTGGTTTGACGGCATAGCCGATAACTTCACCGTAGCGAATAACGGCTCCGCCCTGTGTAATGTTCGTTAAAGCCACTTTATGACCTTGAGGAATGCGCTCCTGCAGTTTAAGCCCGCAAGGAAACACCGTCCCTTTCGGCAGTCCGCCGGCATTTGCGATGATGGCGGCATTGTCTTTTTCGTTCACCTTAATGTACAACGGGGTTTCAGTTTGATTGACAAGCATAAGGATTGATCAACTCCCCTTTTCGATCAGCGCCTTTCCGCAGCCCTTCTCCCGCCGCGGTACATGTTAGAAAGCGCTGTCAAACAATTTAATGATTGTTTTTTTCATCACGAAGACCATTCAGTATTTTGTCACGTACAAATTTTAAATGCTCATACATATGGTGATAGGCTTGGTATGGGTTCCTTTGTTGAAGGGCTTTCAAAATATTCGTATGATATTCGACAGTCCGGTCCCTTTCCCTGTATGGAATCTGGCTGTCGATTTTCGCATGTGTGATCAAGAGTGATTGAATCATGCCTTCAAGCACCGGGTTGTTCGCACTCAAAGCAATGATCCGGTGAAATTCTTTATCCGCTTCTCCATAATGATTATCCGTGCTGTTTGCAATGATATCGATCGTTTCCTGCAGCCTTTCGAGCTGACTGTCATTGATCTTTTCTGCGGCGATCGTGACAAGCCCGAGTTCCAGCGCCATCCTCGCTTCAATAATGGCCGGCAAATTATCGACCGCCAAAGCCAGCATGACAGAAAACGGCTGGATGCCGATTTTATCATTAAAATACGTGCCGTCCCGGGTTTTTCTTTTAATAATTCCGAGCGTTTCGAGTGATATTAAAGCTTCGCGGAGAACGGGTCTGCTGACATTCAGCTTTTCCATGAGCTCGATCTCCGTCGGCAGTTTGTCCCCCGGTTTCAATTGGCCGCTTGATAATAAATGGACGATTCGTTCTACAACCTGTTTTGCCAATGTCTTGCGATTGACTGATTCAACCTGCAATGTTTCCATATCTTCTTCCACGACTGTGGGCCCCCTTTCAGTTGTTCATATTGTAAGACAAAATAACGCGTATGACAATGTCGGCTAGGGGCCTCTCAAACCGCTGTTTCCGCAATTATCGAACAAGACAAGGGCGTTTAGGGTCGAAACGCCAATTTTCAATTAAAAACTGCATGGCAACGGCATCATTCCGCTCGCCTGCTGTCATTTTCTCATACAGTTCATTTGCTTTTTCCACCTGTTCCATGTCGATTTCAATGCCGAGCCCCGGCTGATCAGGAACTTGGACATAGCCGTCAGCGATTGAAAAAGGCTGTTTTGTGAGGCGCTGTCCATCCTGCCATATCCAATGCGTATCAATCACCGTGATGTCGCCGGGAGCTGCTGCGGCAACGTGGGTGAACATGGACAGTGAGACGTCAAAATGGTTATTGGAGTGAGAACCCCACGTCAGCCCCCATTCATGGCACATTTGAGCAACGCGGACAGATCCCTGCATCGTCCAGAAATGCAGATCTGCCAGCGGTATATCAACTGCGTGCAGTTGTATCGCGTGCCCCATTTGCCGCCAGTCTGCCGCAATCATATTCGTCGCTGTCGGAATACCTGTCGCACGGCGGAATTCGGCCATGATTTCCCGACCCGAGTATCCGGCTTCCGCTCCGCAAGGGTCTTCCGCGTAGGCGAGCACATCCCGTTTTCCCTTACAAAGTGCAATCGCTTCTTCCAATGACCACGCGCCATTCGGGTCAAGGGTGATTCTCGCCTCGGGAAACCGCTTTGCCAAAGCGGATGCCGCCTCGATTTCTTCTTCTCCCGAAAGGACGTCGCCTTTTAATTTAAAATCGTGAAAACCGTATCGTTCTTGAGCTGCTTCAGCAAGACGGACGATCGCCCCGGGTGTCAACGCTTCTTCGCGGCGGAGGCGGAACCAGTCGTCACTTGCCTCTTGCTCACTCATATAGGGAAGCGTGGTCCGCTTTCGGTCGCCGATGTAAAACAAATAGCCGAGCATCTTTACTTTTTCCCGCTGCTGGCCTTCCCCCAAGAGCGCCGCCACGGGGACGCCGAGAAATTTTCCGAGCAAATCGAGCAAAGCCGCTTCCAATGCTGTCACTGCGTGTATCATCGTCCGCTGGTCAAAGGTCTGCACCCCGCGCCCTCCGGCATCCCGGTCTTTAAAACGACGCCTGACAGACTGCAAAATCGATTGAACAGCGCCAAGCGGCTGACCGATGACAAGCGGCTTCACCTGCTCCAGCGTCTGGCGGATCCGTTCGCCGCCCGGGACTTCGCCAACACCGAGAGCGCCTGATGAATCTTTTAAAATCACGATATTCCGTGTGAAAAAGGGGCCGTGAGCTCCGCTCAAATTCAAAAGCATGCTGTCGCACCCTGCCACGGGTATAACCCGCATGTCGGCAATGGAAGGTGTTTGCGATGCTTTCTCCTCTTTTTCATGCTGATGGATGTTTGTATTCATATCGATTGAGCCTCCTCCCTTTTATTAAAGCGCTTACATTTCATATGGATAAAGTGGTGTCCGCAGGATCATCCTCTTTCTGCAGTTCGATTCGCTTGATCGGCCCGACGAGAAACAGATAGCTTAATACCGCGGCAATCGCGTTGGCTCCGACAAACACAAGCGCTCCATTAAATGAACCTGTCGCATTCACGATATATCCGATGATGATCGGCGTCGTGATGGACGCAATATTTCCAAAGGTGTTGAAGATGCCGCCGCTCAAGCCGGCACACTCCTTTGGCGAGGTATCTGACACAACCGCCCAGCCCAGCGCGCCGAATCCTTTTCCGAAAAAGGCAAGCGACATGATGGAAACGACCAGCCAGGAGGAATCTGCATAGTTGCATATGATCATCGAGCAGGACATCAGCATGCCGAAGATGATCGGCGTTTTTCTGGCAACCGTTATCGAGCAGCCCTTTTTCAAAAGGAAGTCTGACACGAACCCGCCCAGCAATCCTCCTAAAAATCCGCAGATTGCAGGAAGCGATGCGACAAAACCCGCTTCAAGGATCGACATGCCGCGTGCCTGAACGAGATAGACCGGAAACCAGGTCAGAAAGAAATAGGTCAACGTTGTGATGCAGTATTGGGCGATATACACCCCGAGCAACATCCGGCTTCTTAAAAGCTGCTTAATGTAAGGCCATTGCGACTCCTTTTCCTTCTTTTCCGCGTTCTTTCCCTCATCAATCGAGACAAGCGCGCCGCCTTCTTCGATGTACGCCAGTTCGGCGGCATTGATTCTCGGGTGTTTTTTTGGTTCGTAAATCGTTTTCAGCCAAATAAACGACATCGCGATCCCCAGAGCACCCATAATGACAAAAACCGTATGCCAGCTGAATGAGTGGGCGAGCCACCCCATCAGCGGTGAAAAAATGACAAGTGCAAAGTACTGCGCCGAGTTGAAGATTGCCGATGCTGTTCCGCGTTCAGAGCTTGGAAACCAGGAAGCCACCACCCGTCCGTTGCCCGGAAAGGACGGCGCTTCTGACAGACCGACGAGAAACCGGAGCGCAAATAAAAGGATAACGGCCGTTCCCGCGGCGAAAAAGCCAAGCGTACGTAAACAATGACCAAAAGAAGATGCTGGCGGCGATGATGATTTTCGACCCAAAGCGGTCGAGCAGCCAGCCTCCGGGAATTTGGCCGACAACATACGCCCAGCCAAATGCGGAAAAGACATACCCCATCGCCACTGAACTCAGCCCAAGCTCATGCTGCACAGAATCGCCGACGATCGAGAGTGTCGCACGGTCGGCATAATTAATGGATGTAACGAGAAACAGCATAGACACGACAAACCAGCGGACAGAACTTCTTTTCCCCGCGGTATGGGGGGAGGCTGCACGATTTTTTTTCATAGCATCTTCTCCTTTATTCGTTTGTACCGAAACGATTGATTTACGGTTTGACAAATACGGTTTTCACGGCTGTAAAAAATTCTTTTGCTGCCTCCCCTTGTTCCCGTGAATGCGAGCTCGATTGTTTAACGCCTCCGAACGGCGCCTGCAGTTCGACACCGGCGCTTTCGGCGTTGACGCGAATGAGCCCCGCTTCGATTTCATCTATGAATGACAGCATTCGGCCGATGTTTCGCGTAAAAATCGAGGCGCTCAGGCCAAATTTGACGTCATTGGCCGTCTCCAAAGCTTCCTCAAGTGTATCCGCCTTGATTAAAGCGATGACCGGTCCGAAAATTTCTTCTTGGGCAATCGTCATGGCGGAAGTGACGTTGTCAAAAATGGCCGGCCTGATATAATAGCCGTTTTCGTATTTTCCATCTGCCAGCCTCTCGCCGCCGAAAATGAGGTCCGCGCCTTCTTGCTTTCCTTTTTCAATATAGGAGAGGCAGTTGTCAAGCTGCTGTTTGTTCGCAATCGGTCCCATCCAGACATCTTCTTTTAAGCTGTCGCCGATTGTAATTTCTTTTGTTTGTTGAAGCAGCTTTTCTTTAAACCGGTTATAAACACCGTTTAAGACGATGACGCGGCTTGTCGCCGTACACTTTTGACCCGTCGACCGGAACGCGCCGCTGATGACCGCTTCAACCGCAATATCAAGGTCGGCGTCATCTGCAATGATCACCGGGTTTTTGCCTCCCATCTCAAGCTGGTACTTCGCCCCTCGTTCAAACGCCGTCCGGCCGATGATTTTTCCGGTTTGGTTCGACCCTGTAAATGTAATTCCGTTCACATCCGGGTGTTCGGCAAGCCTTTGGCCGGCCGATGATCCCGGTCCTGTCACCGCATTGACCACGCCTGACGGAATCCCTGCTTCTTCAAAGCACGAGATAATTTTAAGGCAGGTGACTGCGGTTTCCGTAGCCGGCTTGATGACGACCGTGTTTCCATAGATGAGGGCAGGCGCCATTTTCCAAATCGGGATGGCAACGGGAAAATTCCACGGCGAGATGACGCCGACGACGCCGAGCGGCACCCTGTCGGTGTACATGAAAGCGGATGTGTCGGTCGAGGGAATCACATCGCCCGTTTTCCGCATCCCCTCTCCGGCATAGTATTTGAGAATCGCGATTCCCCGCGCTGTTTCTCCTTTTGCTTCAGGCAGTGTTTTCCCCATTTCACGCGTCGCACACTCGGCAATTTCATCGAGGCGCTGTTCCATGATATCAGCAGCCTTGTAAAGAAATTGACCGCGCTCCGCTCCCGACAGCTTTCTCCACGCCTTTTTGGCCTGCTTGGCCGCTTCAACCGCCCGGTCTACATCCGCAATCGAAGATTTTTGCACAAGCCCGACGATATCCCTTGTATCTGCCGGGTTCAAGCTCTGTTCCATCCCGCCCGATTCAGCCTTCACCCAGCGGCCGTTGATAAAGTTAAAATACGTTTTATTTTCAGCTGCAACAGACATCTTCAAATTCCTCCTTTTGTTTATAGGGCAGCGGTCGTTTTCGGATAACGCGCCATCGCGTTTTTCAGAATGTTTTCGAGCTGCCGGCAATGTTCTTTTTCAACCGGAACGATCGGCGGTCTCGCCGTGTTTTTCACATGAAGGCCCATGATTTCCATACCGGCTTTGATCAAAGACACGGCATAGCCCTTCCGAAGTTTGCGGATCTCGTTAATCGGCATGATGACATGCTCATAAATTTCTTTGACAAGCTGGTCGTTGCCGTTTAATAATGCCTCATAAAACATCCTTGAAATATGGGGAATATAATTGGATATCGCCGACGAATACGATGTAAAGCCAATCGGAGCATAGGCCGGCATCGTGACTTCAGCCATCGGCATTCCGTTGAGCCAGCCCAGCCTGTCTCCTATCGTATACGACAAACTGATATTCAACGCCATATCCCCTATGCCGTCTTTGAGTCCGACAAGCTGCTCGAGATCGGTCAGCCGCTGAATCTGTTCAAGCGTCAAAACCGCATTGTCTCGCTGATAAATGATGGCGTTTAAATCCGTGCTTTCAATGATTGTTTTCGTATACTGATAGAGGCCTTCCTGCTCTCCGTGTATCAAGTACGGCGGGAGAATCAGATAGCCGTCGGCCCCTTTTTCCTCGGAAATCCGCGCCCATTCCAAAGCGGTGCTCAAGTTGCCGCCCACTCCTGTGTAAACAGGCACCTTCCCGCCCGCCGCCGAGACGGCAATTTCGACCATTTGTTCATATTCCTTTGCGCTGAGAGACTGAAATTCTCCTGAGCCGCAAGCGATAAAAACCGCCTCAAGCCCTTCATCCAATAAAAAGCGGATGTTTTCGTAAAGTGCTTCTTCCTCCAGTTTTCCTTCCCTGTTGAAGGGTGCCACCGGGAAACCTAATATGCCTTCCGGCGCCTTCCGTAATTGACTCATCTCCGTCATCCCCCTGTCGTTCATTTCCTGAGAAAGCGTTATCATTCAGTTGAAATGCGATGTTTCTGTTTTAGAAAATCCCCCCATTCATCTTTTTGTTTAATTGTAAGACAAATAAACAAATTGTCAATATCATTATTTTCTGATTTTTTTCATCTCAAGCAAAAAAAAAGACTGAAGACACGGTCCGTCTTCAGCCTTGGGCCTCAGCCCCTTGTTGCGCAGCAGTTTTTTTTTCGGTAAATAAATGCCGATAAAGAGATGCTTAATTCGTATAATACAAGCAGCGGGACGATCACCAACACATCCGAGATAAAATCGGGCGGCGTGATCACAACTGATACGACGATCAGCGCAAAATAAGAAATTTTTCTCATTTTACTGAGCTTGGCCGGATTTAAAATCCCGAGGCTCGTTAAAAACATTACGATGAGGGGCATTTCAAACAAAAACCCGAATGGCAGTGTCAGGTTTATCATAAAGCGAAAATAATGCTCCGCGGTAAACATCGTTTGAAAATGGCCGGCGGATAATCCGATCAAAAACTGAAGAACGAGCGGAAAGAGCACAACATAACCGAATACAATCCCCAAAATAAAAAAAGTGAACAGCCCCGGAATATAAAATAATGCCGTCCTCCGTTCGCGGTCGGTCAGCGCAGGCACCACAAACCGCCATGTCTGAAAAGCGGCCACCGGTATGGTGGCTGCGACCGCCAGCACCCCCGCAATCATCATATAAACCCAAAGAATATCCCCCGGCCCCAGTACAGCAAGCTTTTCATCAAGGTCTCTGATCAGCCAGTCATAGATGTCCTGAACAAACAAAAAGCCGGTGATGAGAAACAGAATAAACGTAAGAAGCGTTTTAATGATTCGCTGGCGCAGCTCTTCAAGATGGGCAATCAAATGTGTTTCCCTTTTTTTCACCTTCGCCTTCCTCCCCTTCGCATGCTAAACAGAAAAAAGAACAGACGGGTTCACCCGCCCGCTCTATTGATCATCTATCTTGCCGATGAATCGCTTTGCTTTTTCACATCAGTCTCTTGTCCGATCTCATTGTCATCGGCAGATACTAAAGACTTTGTCGCGCTTTTGAATTCGGTCAGCGTTTTTCCAAAAGCCCGGCCGATTTCCGGAAGCTTTGAAGGCCCGAAAATGATCAGCGCAATCACCAGAACCAGGATGAGACCCGGAATACCGATATTTGAAAGCATTTTGCTGTCATCCTTTCATTGATTACTGGGTTACTTTTTTCCCCTTTTGCTTCTCTTGCTTCTGATGGGCTCTTGTATGTGCGAGGAAACGGTCTTCTTCGACTTCGTTTGACTTTTTCACGCCTCCAGGCACAATGTTGGAAGCGGTCCGTTTCAGCCCTGTGTAGTCTTTATGATAAACATAGGAAGCTCTTGTCGAAATCGCGGCACCCGGTTCTGTCACATATGGGACGACGCGGTAATCTGTCCGCCATTCTTCCGGTGTGACCGTACAGCGCACATAGCCGCGGTAATCATTGAAAAACTTGATATGAGGATTGTTCGATAAAATCTTATCCGTATCCGCTCTTTTATCAGCGCCGTTTCCTCCCGATGTAATCGACGTCCCGACAAATTCCACGCCGAAGATGTCCGATTTCGGATTGTCAAAATCTACGAGCAGATGATTTGCCCAGCTGGCATGCACATCACCGGTGAGGACGACGATGTTGTTCAGTTTTTGAGATTTGATAAAGTCGATCACCCGCTTGCGCTGAGCGGGATATCCGTCCCACGAATCCATGCTGTAAATCGGCGCCGCGCTTGTCCCAAAGTTCCATTGCGCAAAGAAAATCTGCTGTGCGATGATGTTCCATTGCGCCCCGGAACGACTAAGATTGTCAAACAGCCAAGCCTCCTGTTCGGCTCCAAGCAGCGTCCGCTTCGGATCATTCGATTCATCAGAAGGGGGCTTATTGCCATCTCCGTTGGCTTGGTCATCGCGATACTGACGGGTATCCAGTACGCTAATGTCCGCCAGATTGCCGTAGGAAAAATTCCGGTACAATTGCATATCAGGACCGTTCGGCAGGGATTTGCGGCGGAGCGGCATATGCTCGTAATAAGCTTGGTATGCGGCGGCGCGCCGTTTAATAAACGCTTCTACTGACTGGCCTTTTTCAGGGATGACATTCGCGTAGTTGTTCTCCACTTCATGATCGTCCCATGTGACAACCCACGGGAAGGCGGCATGCGCGGCTTTCAAGTTTGCATCTGAACGGTATTGGGCATGGCGGTTTCGGTAATCGAGCAGCGACATGATTTCAGGACCGCTGTGTGTTCTGACATTGCCTGTTTTTGAAACATATTCATTCGGACCGTACTCATAAATATAGTCGCCGAGATGAAACACAAGATCGAGCTTTTCCTTCGCCATATGCTGATAGGCGGTATAATAGCCGTGTTCGTACTGCTGGCATGAAGCAAAAGCAAATGTGAATGTAGCAACATCTGCCCCTGCCGCCGGAAGCGTCTTTGTCTTGCCGACAGGGCTCAGCTGGTTGCCGCATTTAAAACGGTAATAGTACACATGATTCGGTTTCAGTCCGGATACCTCGGCATGTACCGAATGTGCAAGGTGCGGTGTCGCTTTTTCGGTTCCCCGTTTGACGATACGGCGGAAGCGTTCGTCTTCTGCGAGCTCCCATTTCACGGATACAGCTTCATTTGGCATCCCGCCCCCGTTTAGCGGATCGGGTGCCAGCCTTGTCCACAATACGACGCTGTCAGAAAGCGGATCTCCCGATGCAACGCCAAGTGTAAACGGATATTCGGAGAATGTCGGTGCTGCATTGACTTCCATTGCCCCCATCGATTGCGCGATTGCAAGTCCGAGCGAAAGCCCGGCTATTTTGCCTGCCCCTTGAATAAAACGGCGGCGGTCAAACGTATTGTCCTTGAGGCTTTCCTCGCTCAGCTTTTTCATCCATTCCTCCAGCGGTCCTTCATGTGTCATTCGTATTACCCCTCTCTATACAAATGATTGATCGGGTTCTATTATAGGGAGAGTTTATTAACCAACTGTAAAGTATTGTAAATGAAAGAAGGGACGCGATAGATGGATCATCAAGTCGCACCGCCAATAGATGTGTCGAATTTTGTCACAATCCAACCCATTCGCCTATGATTTCGACAAAAACTCGGTCCTTTCCCGCAGACCGATTTTCCCGTTTTTCTTCACATGATCTTTAAAGAGAGAAAACAAAAAAAGCCCACACCATTGCCGGATAATGATATGGGCTTGTTCACCAAGTGACTTTATGTAAGATGATGTTTTGATTGAATTCATCGCAATGTTTTATTTGCTGTTCTTGTTTAAGGCTTTGATTACCACCTTTGTTGCTTCTTCAATAAGCTTATCATCATACTTGGCATCCTTTTTATCCCTGCTGGATAATACCGCAAGAACGACAGGATCTCCTTTTGGCGGCCAAATGATGGAAATGTCATTCCGGGTTCCATATGATCCCGCTCCAGTTTTATCAGCCACTTCCCAACCGTCCGGCACACCGGCGCGGATTAAGGCATCTCCAGTGGTATTTCGTTTCATCCAATCGATTAAAAGCTCGCGTTTCTCACTTGGAAGTTTATCTTCAAGAGCAAAAGCTCAAAGGCTTGTGGCAAGTGCTCTTGCTGTACTGGTATCCTGAGTTTCACCCGGATTCACTTCATTTAACGCCGGTTCGAATCGTTCGGGATTTGTAACCTCATCACCAATCTTCCTCAGTTCCTTTTTCAAACTTTCAGGTCCGCCAATTTGTTTAAGAATCAGATTCTGTGCGGTATTGTCACTGTATCGAAGCGAAGCATCCGCAAGCTCTTTAAGCGTCATTCCCGTATCAACGTGCTTTTCGGTAATCGGGTTGTAGTTTACAAGATCATCACGTGTATATGTTATTCTCTGGTTCAGATCTTCTATTGATTTCTGTTGTAAAAGCACCCCTACAGTTAAAGCCTTAATCGTCGAAGCAAAAGCAAAACGCTCATCCGGCTGATACGCTACCGTCCGGTTGGTACCTGTATCTAATGCAAAGATGCCGAGTTTTGCATCAAATTGTTCCTCAAGTTTTGCAAAATCATCTTTCATCTCCGTCTTTTCATTCTTCTCGGCAGGTTGCGAGGCATTCGATTGATTGTTAGCGCATCCTGCAAGCGCCACGCAAGAGAAAAGCAACACTGCTGCAGCCTTTTTCAGTTTTAAAGTACTGAACGATAATTTCATCAAAATCGTCTCCCTTCGATTGAATATTTGATTGACCGTAACCAGCGGCGCCCATTACACCTAAAACATAGACAAATGAAGCAGTCTTTCCGCCATGCCTGCTGTGTGATGGCTTGAATGAACACAAAAGAATCATTGGTACGTACGATCTTTCAGCCGACTCAAACATCAAATCTTACAAATGTAGTCTTTGAAAGTATTACACATGTAAGATTTAAATGCAACCGTTTTTTCGGAAGGAATAAAAATCGAAAAGGTCGCGGAATGATGACTTCATTTCCACCGGTGACAAATGAACGGACGGGAAGTGATGAAATGAAAAATGCAGAAACAGCATGTTCACTCCAGCTCAATTGACTTCTTAAAATGGCAAACCTATAATGAGAGTATTACATTTGTAAGTATAGGATGATTAAAATGAAAAAAATACCTCAAATCTCTGATGCGGAATTAGAAGTGATGAAAGTCATCTGGAAGCATTCTTCGATCAATACCAATGAGGTGATTAAAGAGTTATCCAAAACCAGTGAATGGAGCCCTAAAACCATCCAAACGATGCTGCTGCGCCTCATTAAAAAAGGAGCATTAAACCACCATAAAGAAGGACGGGTTTTCGTTTACACACCAAATATAGACAAAAGTGATTATATAGAGGTTAAGAGTCACAGTTTTTTAAACCGGTTTTACAATGGCACTCTCAATTCGATGGTATTAAACTTTTTGGAGAATGATCAGCTGTCAGGTGAAGAAATTAATGAGTTGTATCAAATATTAGAAGAACATAAGAACAGAAAGAAGGAATGAAATGGGCAGTTCTTTCTTTATTCCCTTTTTGGTTAGTCAAATTCTATTGTCTCTGTTTTTTTCTATCATCATACTCATTAAAAAACTGCTCAAAGCTCAAATCACTGTAGGCACCCACTATTATATTAGCGCGATTTCTCTTTTGGCATTGATCGCTCCTTTTATCCCCTTTCATTTTCTAAAAAGCCATCATTTTGCCTGGATTCTGAATTTAGGAGGAGCCCAATCGGCATTGTCCCAAACCCACTCCACAGATAAGACGACAGAAGCAATCGGCCAACATGTAAACTGGGTGCAGGACTTTTCGATGTCGATTGAACAATCGTCTTTCAAAATGATAGATTCAGCCTTTTTCGCGGTTTGGATATTGGGTATTGCTGTTATGCTTACAGCTACTCTTTATAGCAATCTAAAAATCGGCAAAATAAAAAAGAGCCTGCAAATTGTTAACAGCAAAGAGCTATTAACCCTTTTTCACACATGTAAAAAGGAAATGCGCTTTCACCAAAAAGTCATTTTGGCTCGTTCCCCATTGATAAAATCCCCCATTACATTTGGGGTCATTCGTCCATATATTATCTTGCCAAAAGATATTTCAATGTTTTCTGCCGACGAAATGAAATGTGTTTTGCTTCATG
This sequence comes from Bacillus sp. LB7, assembly GCF_030449715.1. Taxonomy (NCBI): domain Bacteria; kingdom Bacillati; phylum Bacillota; class Bacilli; order Caryophanales; family Bacillaceae; genus Bacillus; species Bacillus sp. LB7. The sequence goes on along the minus strand of NZ_JASGCA010000013.1, from coordinate 79,645 downwards.
AACTGTACCATTGCAAACGAAAAGATATGCTCATCAACTATTTTCTTTGCCTGTTGAAAATCGTCTATTGGTTTAATCCTCTTGTGTGGTATTTATCAAAGGAAGCGAAAACGGAGATGGAGATTTCTTGCGACTTTGCCGTATTAAAAACGCTTGATAAAAAATTGCACATCAAATATGTCGAGGTGATTTTAAAATTCACTTCACTTAAGCAAAGAACATCGTCTTTGTTAGCCGCTTCTGAATTCAGCAGCTCATACAAACATATCAAAAGACGGATTGTTACAGTTGTCAACTTCCAGACGGCATCACCTTTGCTAAAGGCGAAAAGCGCCTTAGTGTTCACTCTTGTTCTTGGAGCCATATTAGCCGGTACTCCTTCTGTGTCTATATTGGCCATGCAAAAAGAAACGCGCTTTTTACCCGGCACCAATGTAGAATACGAAGATTACAGCACCTTTTTTGATAAATTCTCAGCCTCAGGTGGCTTTGTCCTGTTGGATTCTAATAGGAAAAAGTATACAATATACAATAGGAAAGAAAGCACCTCCAGATTCGCACCTGCTTCCACCTACAAGGTGTTTAGCGCATTGCTCGCACTGGAATCCGGAATCATCACGAAGAACGACTCTCACATGACTTGGGACGGGACTCAATATCCGTATAAAGAATGGAATCAAGATCAGGATTTATTCTCTGCGATGAGCAGCTCCGCAACATGGTATTTTCAAAAACTGGACCGGCAAATTGGGGAGGATCATTTACGTCATTATCTCAAATCCGTACATTATGGAAATGAGGATTTTTCAGACCCGGCTGATTATTGGCTGGATGGCTCTCTTCAAATTTCTCCACTTGAACAGGTCAATATATTAAAAAAGTTTTATGATAACGAATTTGATTTTAAACAGTCTAATATACAAACTGTGAAAGATTCGATACGTTTAGAAGAATCAAATGGCAGGGTTTTATCCGGTAAAACCGGAACCTCGGTTATCAACGGGGAACTCCATGCCGGTTGGTTTATCGGGTATGTAGAAGCTGCCAATAATACTTTTTTCTTTGCTGTTCATATTCAAGGTGAAAAACAGGCTGCCGGAAGCTCTGCCGCCGAAATTGCACTTTCCATTTTAGATCAAAAAGGAATTTACCCCTCCGTTTCCCGATAACAGTATACATTTTATTCTATGAACATAAATGATGCGCAGGTCGATAAATGGTCCTTTCACCTTCCTAAATAAAACGGAACTTGGAGGCAAGAACATGGAAACCCTTTATACAGAAAGATTGACTTTGAGAAAAATGGAATTGGAGGATGCAGATGTCCTCTGTCAATACTGGTCAGATCCGGAAGTCACAAAATATATGAATATCACACCTTTTACAGATGTCTCACAAGCGCGGGACATGATCCAAATGATCAATGATTTAAGCCTTGAAGGGCAGGCAAACCGCTTTTCGATCATTGTGAAAGAATCGAATGAAGTCATCGGGACGTGCGGCTTTAATATGATCGACCAGGAAAACGGCAGAGCTGAAATCGGCTATGACTTAGGGAGAAATCATTGGGGAAAAGGCTTTGCTTCCGAAGCTGTTCAAAAGCTGATCGATTACGGCTTTACAAGCTTGAACCTCAACCGGATCGAAGCGAAGGTAGAGCCCGAAAACACGCCTTCAATCAAACTCCTCAACTCGTTATCTTTTCAAAAGGAAGGACTGTTAAGAGATTACGAGAAAGCGAAAGGAAGACTGATTGACGTATACATGTTTTCGCTGCTGAAAAGAGAATACGCTGGGTAACCGGCATGCAGAAGAGCTTCCTCTAAGGTGAGGAAGCTCTTTTCAGCCCCTTTTTCCGGCGCTTTCGCTCAACCGCTTGGCTTCCAAAAAGAAAACCTGAATGAATTTCTTCGTGTTGACGCGGGCGGACGGCAAGGCGGCGGTAGAGTCTTTCTGCAGCTCTTTCATTTTTTTGCTGATGACGGTAAAGTCAAAAAAACGGGATGCATAGCTTTCAAACCGCGGATTTGAAAAGTCTGTTAAACCGAGTGATGCAAAATGGTTTAGCGAATGGCTGACCGCCCGCCGTATCCGCTGCTCGGACGCTTTAATCTCCCTGTTGATCTCTACGGGCGAAGCAGCCGGCCCGAGCTTTTGCTCGGCAACCTGATGAAAAATCTGTTTGAGCGGCGGAAAGTCCTTTTCATATAATGAGGTCTGTTCATCATCAAACAAATACTGAAGGATGGCGAGTAAATCCTGGGACCCGCTCTCCCCGACAATTCCGAGTTCAGAAAGGAGAAATTCGCCCGTTTCCTGAATGCTTTTTTCCCTAAAGCCGTTTTTTCGTCCGCCGCCGAGACTCACAAGCCGGTTCAGCGAAGATTGTATGTCATGGATCGACTTTTCCAGCTCGATACGCTCCTTGACTTTTTGAATGACGTTCAAGATTTCAATTCGGTTAATCGGTTTATGTATATAATATTCAATCCCCAAAGAATAGGCTTCACCGATCATTTCCTTCGATTCCACCTGGGAAATCATGATGATCTTTCCTGAGAAAGCGCCATGCAAATGACGAACTGTCTCAATTCCGTCGCGGAGCGGCATTAAAAGATCGACAAATAAAATATCAATTTGCTGCAAATTCAGGACGTGGCCTTCCAAATCGCAGCCGTCTTCCGCTTCTCCGGCCACTTCTCCCAAATCTTCGTCTTCAATGATTTGTTTTAAAATCGATCGCACAGCACGGTCATCATCTGCAATAAAAAAACGCACAGGCCTTCACCCTTTCTGAATCAATTGTTGGACCGGAAGTCTGATCGCAAACACAACACCGCTCGCATCACTCCGAAATCGAATGCTCCCCCCGAGCTCCTCGACAGTTTCCTTCACATAAGACAAACCGATTCCGGTTGAAGGGGTTCCGAATTCATCATATTTTGACGTGTATCCCGGCTCAAACACCACATCCCCGACTTTCTCAGGAATGCCCGGGCCGTCATCTTCCACGCGGCATTCCAGCATATCATCGGCGCGCCTATAGAGGCTGAGGCGGATGGAACCCTGTTTTTGAATCGCTTCCACCGCATTCGCCATAATATTATTAATCACGGATAATACGGTATACACGTGGTATTTCGGATGTTCTCCGCCTATCGAATAGTGAAAGTCAATGTCTTTTTCGAGCGATTCGGCATACTTTCGATTAATGCCGGTCACAAGCCGGACCAGATCTTCCGCCGCCATGTAGTCTCTGAAGCTTTCTTTCGAAATTAGTTTTGAAAGTCCGGCGAAAATGCGCTGGTTGTCTTTTTTGACCTCGTGGATTTCACCGGCGAGGCGCAGCACTTTCTGGCTGATCTGCCGGACGGAGGAATTGTTATCGCTCTGTCTATTTAAGAGCCTGTACAGCTGATAGGATTCGTTCGTAATCTCTTCAGTATTCTTCAACGTCTTTTTCAAATGAACGGTTTCTTCATATAAGTTTGAAACGATCATCAGCATGTGCTCATTTTGTTCGCGGATTTGCTTTTCCCGCGATTGCGTTTCATACAGCTTCATGACATTAAAAAAGCTCAGCACAATAAAGCTGTGGGAAAAAGCAATCGCCATCATGTCGCGGATCTTTCCCGGAGTGACGGTAGATTCGAACATCATATATTGAACGGCCAGTTCGGCTCCATCGGCAATCAGTTCGATTCCGAAGCCGATAAACCCGATGTAGAGCGGGCGAAATTGAAATCGTTTCACTTTTGCCAAGTAGAATAGAAACGCATATGTGAAATAAAAGAAAAAAGTCGGATAATGGTGATAAAAGGATGACAACCAATCGATCTGCCCTGGGCCGAATGCATCAAGCAGCACCCGAAATCCGACGACGGCCGCTCCCGTTAAAAAGCCGGACAGCACAGCCGGGACATTCCGCAGCAGCAGCAAAAGAAAGAAAAAAGTCGGAACGCCGAAGCTGACCCGAAAGGTCTCGTTCAACGGATAAAACTTCAGCTCTCCTGCGAGCGGCACCGTTAACATCATCACTGTTAAGATATAGCCGTCTTTCTTTACAAGCCGGGCTGCCTTTTTCATCACGCTTCCCCAATTTCCACCCATCATGCTGATCCTCCATTACAAACGTGTTGCTTTATTTTGACTTTAATCGCACGTTTTCCGCAACTCCCATTTTACCCACAGTCGATTTGATTTTTAAATCAATTGGCTTATTTTTTAAATATTTTTGTCGCTTTTTGTAGGTTTATGTAGGTTCCATTATAAATTGAATGTATATTTTCTCTATTTGAAAACGCTTATATTTTCCCGCAACTTACTCCCTTGTGCAACCCAAACCCCTTTTTCCCAGGAAAGAACAGGCTTTAAAACAACTTGTGCGGCGCAGGCTTATACCCCTTTGCCTTCTGCCGCCATGCCCAATTCACCGCTTTTTAGAGCCTCGTATTTTTTCAGCAAACCTGCAAGCTTTAACAGGTCAGATTGGAGGAATTTCGATGAATGAAGTATTGGAAGAACGCAATGACGCCCGCTTCTGGCAATCCCGCCTTGAAGATTTGGTCGAACATTACCGTCCTTTTTCCGCAAGCGGACGCAACGCCGAATACATTCCCGCTTTAGGAAAAATCGACTCTAACCAGCTCGGCATCTGTGTGATCGGTTCTGATCAAACGGTGATCAAAGCAGGAAATTGGGACGTATCATTCACACTCCAGAGCATCTCAAAGGTGATCAGCTTTATCGCAGCGTGTTTGACGAAAGGGATTTCTTACGTATTAGACCGTGTTGATGTAGAACCGACGGGAGACGCGTTCAATTCAATCATCCGCCTTGAAATGCACAAGCCGGGAAAGCCGTTTAACCCGATGATCAACGCCGGAGCGCTGACCGTTGCGTCGATCCTTCCAGGTGAATCGGCACTGGAAAAAATGGCGTCGCTTCATGAAGTCATTGAAAAAATGATTGGAAAACGGCTTGAAATCAATGAGGAAGTATTTTGGTCAGAGTGGCAAACCGCCCATCGGAACAGAGCATTAGCCCATTATTTAAAGGAAACCGGCTTCCTCGAAGCAGACGTCGAAGAAACGCTTGAAGTCTATTTGAAGCAATGCTCCATGGAAGGAAGCACTGAAGACATCGCCTTGATCGGCATGATTCTCGCAAATGACGGATATCACCCTCTCCGCCAAGAGCAAGTGATCCCGAAGGATGTCGCCAGGCTGACAAAAGCTTTAATGCTGACATGCGGAATGTACAATGCTTCAGGAAAATTCGCGGCCTTTGTCGGCATTCCGGCAAAAAGCGGCGTCTCCGGCGGAATCATGTGCGCGGTGCCTGCCAGCATGAAAAGAGAACAGCCTTTTCGGCATGGATGCGGCATCGGCATCTACGGTCCTGCGATTGATGATTACGGCAACAGCATGACGGGCGGAATGCTGTTAAAACATATAGCCCGTGAATGGGATCTCAGTATTTTTTAAAATCACAAAAAAAGAGGTGAAAGCATGCAGCAATTCCTTCAAGAAGTCATTGTTGTCACAAATGACTTTCTTTGGTCAAAACTATTGATTATTATGCTTCTGGCTTCGGGACTGTTTTTTACTTTTAAATCGAAGTTCTTTCAAGTTCGCTTGCTGAAAGACATGTTCCGGGTTTTAAAGGAAGGAGCGCCCGACAAAAACGGAATCTCACCTTTTCAAGCTTTTTGCATCAGCATGGCCGCGAGAGTAGGCACAGGAAATATTACGGGGATTGCGATCGCCATTGCCTTGGGCGGACCCGGCGCTATCTTTTGGATGTGGATCATCGCCATTATCGGTTCGGCGTCAAGCTTTGTCGAAAGCACGCTGGCGCAAATTTATAAAATAAAGGATAAAGACGGCTTCCGCGGCGGCCCTGCTTACTATATGGAAAAAGGTTTGAAAAAACGCTGGATGGGTGCGCTGTTTGCCGTCTTGATCACATTGTCCTTCGGAATCGTGTTTAACGCGGTCCAGTCCAATACGATAACGGTCGCTTTTGAAAACTCATTCGGCACAGACCGTCTTACACTGGGAATTATCATTACGATTGCTTTCGGTATCATTACCTTCGGCGGTATCAAACGGATCGCCAAGCTGTCCGAATATATTGTCGTATTTCTCGCCGTCTTATATATCGGCGTCGCCGTTTTTGTCATGCTGATGAACATTACGAAACTGCCGGACGTCATCTCTTTGATTGTCGGTCATGCGTTTGGCCTTGAACAAGCGGCAGGCGGAGCCATCGGCGCGGCGCTGATGAACGGAATCAAACGCGGCCTCTTCTCGAATGAAGCCGGGATGGGCAGCGCGCCGAATGCCGCAGCCGCAGCGACAACGAGCCATCCTGTCAAACAGGGCCTTGTCCAGGCTTTAGGGGTCTTTACGAGCACTTTGGTGATTTGTTCAAGCACGGCTTTTATCATATTGTTTTCCGATGCGTATCAAGAACCGGGGCTGAGCGGAATCGAGTTGACGCAAGCATCGCTCAGCACGCACATCGGAGCATGGGCCTCAGGCTTTCTCGCCATTATGGTGTTCCTGTTTTCTTTTAGCACCTTAATCGGAAACTACTACTATGGAGAGACGAATATCGAATTTCTGCACACGAACAAAGCATGGCTCTTCATTTACAGAATCTGTGTGCTTGCGATGGTTATCTTCGGATCGGTATCAAAAGTCCAGCTTGTGTGGGACCTCGCCGATTTGTTCATGGGCTTGATGGTCATCGTCAACTTAATCGCGATTTTCCTGCTGTCAAAAGTGGCATTTGCCGCCTTGAAAGACTATGTGAAACAGCGAAAAGCGGGCAAAGATCCGGTCTTTTATAAAGATGTTCTTGAAAACCATGAAGGCGTCGAATGCTGGGAACGCTCCGGCACCGAACAAAAAGCCGAAAGCAAAAATGCGATATAACACAAGCCGCCGGGTACGGCGGCTTTCAGATTGTTGACAAAATCGCAAAACAGCTTTTTGTTTTGCGATTTTGTCATTCCTTCAGCGTGATTGAAAACCCTTGCAGTCTAGGAAGGTCGAGCATCGGAGCGGAGCGAATGTTGTAATTCGTGAGCACCGACGCGCAGACCTGACAACGAATGCGAGGGTTTGTCGACACGCTGAAGCCGCCGGGTACGGCGGCTTTTTCGTTTATTTTATAAAACGTTTTTCCTCTTGTATCCATCATGTCTCCGAAGATTTACTTAACCTGCTTTGGCAGAAACGGGGTTCAGACATGAATATGAAAAGAAGCCGTATCCGCCGGCTTGCGCTGACGTTCGCAGCGATGGCGGCGGGGCTTGCTTCAAGAAAGACGGCCGATATGCTGCCGGACATCGTGAATGCCTATTTAGGGGATGCGCTGTGGGCGCTGATGATTTTCTTCGGCGCAGGCTTTCTGTTCAAAAACGCGAAGACAGCTTCAGTGGCGCTGATTGCGCTCGCGTTTTGTTTTTTAATCGAATGCAGCCAGCTGTATCACGCTCCTTGGATTGATGCTATCAGAGCCGTTCCGCTCGGCGGACTCATTCTCGGTTACGGATTTTTGTGGAGCGATTTATTGGCTTATGTGCTCGGCATTTCCGCAGGCGCCGCGGGCGAAATGCTGTTCCGTAAACGAATAAGACAGCCGTAACGCTGTCTTTAAAGGAATATTTACGCACTTTGATTTTGAGTCTTTTTACAGTTTAAAACAAACATAGCAAGTCCGATAATAAGAAAGATGGGTCCAATGAGTAAAGCACGGTACAGGCCGTTATTTCCTGTATTCGGCAGCGGGTTGCCTCCTGTTTTTTTTGACATGTCCAATGTCTCTATCCTTTTTGGCAGGAGGAGCTGCGGTATTTGTCTCTTCCTTATGATTTTCTACCGCATGCTTTACGATTTGCCCATCTTTTTTGAGTTTCAAATTCGAACGTCTCTTCATTTAAAATAGATCACTTCGGGGCAATCATTTCCGTGTGTTTGTCAAAGCGAACGATCCCGTTTTCATCGGGTTTTCTCCTTACAATTTCTGCGCAATTTTTCGCTATGACTGTGGCAATAATAAAAAACCGGCAGCAGAAGAGAAGCATTTCAGATGCACCGCTAATATTATTCGTTAAGCTGTATGATAACGGTTACTAATGCAGCCAACATCAAAAGAATGATAATGGCGAAATAAGTCCAAAGGATGGCAGTAAAGGGGTTGAGCGGCCTTGTTGTACTCTCATTCCACTTTACGTTTTTACGGTTATTGGATTTGAGCTGTGCCAGCTGAAATATATTTAAAAACACAGATATAACTAATGCAACTGCCAGAGATAGATTCAAAGTTTCAACCTCCCTTAAAATAGAGCTAGCCAAGGCAAACTGACCATGAATTTCCTCTGTTTCTTCAGAGCTGAAAATCGTCTTGAAAACCTATTCCATTGCTTTATTAGCCGTTATCTCCCCATATCCTCTTTTTTAGTTTCAGACCGCCGTCCATAAATATTATCCCGTTTTTTAGACAGACTACCTGAATAAAGGAGGCAGGTCATATGAAATTAAGCAACAAACTCATCCTTGGATTAACGGTTTCGTCACTGGCCGGGAAGTTTCTTGAAAAGCTGCTGATCCAAGACAATGTCAGCCCCAATATTACCGCGTCATTTAATCAAGAAGCAGATATTCCGGATATTGATGCGTCCTCATACATCCATCATTTCGCCTCGGTCATCGGCAGTGTGGTCATCGGGCGCAACGTCTTCATCGGGCCTTTCTCTTCGATCAGAGGAGACACAGGATTAAAAATCTTCATCAGTCATGATTGCAATATCCAGGACGGTGTTGTTTTGCACGGTATGAAAAACTATGAATACAACAACCCTGTTACTGAACATTCCGTTTTTAAAGATCGTGAATCGTACTCCATTTACATAGGCGAGAAAGTATCACTCGCCCCGCAATGTCAAATTCACGGCCCCGTACGAATTGACAACAATGTTTTTGTCGGAATGCAGAGCCTTGTTTTTGATGCCTATATCCAAGAGAATACGGTGATCGAACCGGGAGCAAAAGTAATCGGTGTTACAATTCCCCCAAAACGGTTTGTTTCGGCGGGTCGTGTGATTTCAAACCAGGAGGATGCCAACCGGCTTCCTGAAATAACCGATTCTTATCCATATCATGACCTCAACTCGAAAATGACGGCCGTCAACCTTGAATTGGCAAAAGGCTATAAAAAGGAAGAAAGAAAATGGAAACTGTGAAAGAAATTTTGGTTGTCTACGGGCGAATCTTCACCATCCTCCCGCTTTTATTAATTGTCACACTGTTTATGGGAAAACGCTCAATCGGGGAAATGCCTGTGTTTGATTTTTTAATCATTATTACATTGGGGGCTGTCGTCGGAGCGGACATAGCCGATCCGAGGATTGAACATTTGCATACCGCCGCTGCGGTGGCTGCGATTGCCCTATTGCAAAGACTCGCTTCAAAAATCATGATCAAAAACAGAACACTCGGACGTCTGATTACATTTGAACCGACCATCGTCATCAAAAACGGAACGTTTATCGTCGGAAATTTGAAACGAATCAGATATTCGGTGGATAATATTCTGCAAATGCTTCGGGAAAAAGACGTTTTCAATGTCAGCGATGTAGAAATGGCGTTTGTAGAGGCGAATGGAAATTTAACGGTATATAAAAAGCCAAATAAAATGGAAGTCACGGCTGAAGATATGGGAATTCAAAAAAGCAGCGGCGAATTTTCATATCCGGTCATCGTTGACGGGAAAGTGTACACATCTGTCCTTCACCAATTGAATGTAACGGAAAGCTGGCTCAAAAACCAGCTGAAAAAGAAAGGGCTTGAACGAATGGATGAAATCTTTTTCGCTTCGGTTAATCAAAACCATGAACTGCATGTTTCGCTCGATAATGAAACGACGAAAATTGAGCCGGAGCTTTTGCATTAAAAGCTCCGGCTGATTTTTTTCATCGGCCGTCTTCGGGACAGAAATCGTTGTGAATCATGTAATATTCGAACACCTGCTGCAGCCACGCTTCCTCTTCTTTTGTAAAAGGTGAAGAAAACTTCTCTGCCAGCTGCTGTGATTCGATTGTCTCCATCTGTCCTAAAGCCGACAGAACGTCCTCCCCGATAAATTCCAAACTCGTCTTCATATACCGGTCCGCCATTTCCTGCACCTCGGGGTCATCAACCGGTTTTCCCATGAGCCGCTTGGCTTCTTTAGATAAACGAATATACTCTTGATCCAATTTGGCCATCTCATCTTCTGATTTGCCGAATACATCATCGGCAAAACGTTTGGACACCTGCTGTTCAAGCCATATGCGCTGCTCCTTCTCAGTCTGGATGCTGTTCAGCAGGCTCATGAAAACAGAACTGTCGATTTCCTCTTCCTCCTCCAGAAGACCGATTGTCCTGTTTATCGCTTTCAGCCCTGTTTCAATATGCTCCTTTTTCTCCTCCAGCGCCTTTTTCTGCTTCTGCAGCGCCTCAATCAGACCGGCATCGAAGCATGCATCCTTCATGAAAGCGCGAATTTGTTCAAGACTGTACCCCAGAAACTTAAAACATGTGATTTTCTGCAAATCTCTCGCATCTCTGTCTGTGTAGAAACGGCGGCCTGTTCCCGGCTGTTTTTCAGGCTTTAACAGGCCGATTTCATCGTAATAATGGAGCGTCCGAACGGATGTCCCTGTCATTTCTGAAAAAACACCGATTGAATAATACCCATCTTTCTCCATGAAATCCCCTCCAACTGACGATTTATATCCATCATAAAGCCTCACGCTGCTGGAGGTGCAAGCTTATTTTTCGCAGATTCGAGATTTCCCCCAAAAGGTACGGAACAATCAACTCCAGTTTTTAATCCGGCGGAGTCTCCTCGATCAAGTTCTGCAAGTCTCTTTTCACATTCCCAGCATCCGTTCCGATCACAATCTGGATATGATGCCGGTCAATTTTGATCACACCGTGCGCTCCTAATTGCTTTAATTGCGCTTCATCCGCCAAGGACGTGTCTTTTAATTTCAGTCGCAAACGGGTTATACAGTTTTCGCAAGTCACGACATTCTCACGGCCGCCGATATGCTTAAGAATGCCTGCGGCCATCGACTGATGCAGCCGGTTTCCTTCAGGCGTTTCCTGTTCCCTTCCGATCACCGGAATGTTTCGCTTTATAATCACAAAGTAAAACGTAACATAATAGAGAGCAAAAAAGGCAAGGCCGACCGGTATGATCCATAATCCGCCGTCTGATAAATTAAGGTTCAGCAAATAATCGATGGCGCCCGCTCCCCATGAGAAGCCGTGACGAATCCCCAGCAAACAGAGCACCGCTCCGGCAAGCCCCGTATAGACCGAGTGAAGAAAGTACAATAAAGGCGAAGTAAATAAAAACGTGAATTCAACCAGTTCCGTAATCCCGGTGATCAGCGATGTGGCTGCTCCGGAAGACATGAGCGCTTTCGTTTCCTTTTTTCTCGTTCTGGACGCATGCGCGATTGCCAAAGCGATCGCCGGAATGCCGAACATCATCGTGATAAAAAAGCCGCCGAGAAAGTAGCCGGCTGTCGGGTCTCCATTCAAAAACCGCGTAATTTCCCCTGTCACCGCTTCTCCGGATGCCGTCTCATAGCGCCCAAGCCCAAAATAAATATACGTATTCATGACATGGTGAAGGCCGAACGGCAGCAAAAACCGATTCAGAAATCCGAACACAAACACCCCGAAAGCGCCAAGATCTACAAGCGACTGGCTAAAAGTGTCGATCGCCGCTTCTGCATAAGGCCAGACGATCGAAAAAAAGCCGGCCACCGGAATCGTCACCAATACGATCATTGTAATCGGAAACTTCTCTCCGCCAAAAAAAGAAAACATGCTTGGCAGTTTCGTATGTTGAAACCGGTTATAAATGAAAGCCGCCATCAGGCCGGCGAGCACCCCGCCAAAGACGCTCATATCAAGGTCGGGATTCAAGATGCCGAGCCCCTCTTTTAATACGGTAATCGCCAAATATCCTGTCAGCGCAGGAATCCCTTTATCTTTTGAACGGGCAAAGCCCATGGCGATGCCGATCGCGATCAGGACCTCCATATTGTTCAATATTATGCCTGACGCTTGAAAAAGCGGTATATTCAGCATATCTTCCGCAGAAAGCCGCAGCAGGAGGCCGGCGATCGGAAGAACGGTAATCGGAATCAGCAAAGACTTTCCCAGCAGCTGAAGAATATGTTTCATTCCGGCATTCTCCTTATGTCAAATTCCTAAATGATACGAGCTGAACATCGGCAAGCTTATTCAAACGGATGACAACGTCCGGATCGGTTAAAAATTCAAGTTCATCGACTCTCGGATAAGTATAAGAAGAGTTCGTCAAAAGCTCCTTATCGAGGTATGCCGGGTGGGTCATGACCTCCACGGTATCATGCTCTTCAAATAGTTCAGAGACGGCTTCTTCGTCCTTTAAAGCCGCTTCGAGGACAGGTGAAAAAGAGTCTGTTGTTTTCACTCCTTTTTCCGTGATCACGGTACTCTCCATATTGCGCCTGACAGGCAGACGATACTCTTGGGCGAGCGTCAAAAATGCGTCTGAGATGCCCGGGGAAGCGTTGATGTGATGGTGGCTGTCCAAATGATCGGGTTCCAAGCCCATGTTGATGCATGTTTCAATCTGCGCTTTCCACTCGCGGTATACTTCATCAGCATCAATTGTAAAAGCACCTTGATAAAATGCGAGATTGCGAAAATTCCCCTTTGCATCGACGATCGTCCTGTGGTCAGACAAAAGCGGCCTGCCGCAGGTCAGCACCAAATGTACGCCGATTCCGAGTCCGGGCGATTCGCGAGCCAGCCGGGCCGCATGACCTGCGCCAGGCATATTTGTCATGAACGTCGCTGATGTTAAAATCCCCAGCTTATAAGCATCAATAATTCCGTAGTTCACGCCTCTTGAATATCCAAAATCATCAGCATTGATAATCAGTTTTTTCATCCAGCCAATACCCCTTATCAGTCTTTTTTAAAAAATATGCGAAGACGGACCGTTTTACCATAAATAGAAAACGACAAAAGTGACTAGTAAAAATTAATTTTTGGTAGATTGACAAAAGCTACTGAAGTCTTTTAAACTATTTTTCATATATTTTTAAAAACTCTAAAAAAGGAGGCCGGGGTCTCGAACGACAGATCCTCAACAATGAGATGACAAATCCGATCCAATCGATTTTAGAACAATTTCCTATCATCACACTTGACGGCGCGATGGCCACCGAGCTTGAACGATACGGCTGTGATTTGAATGACAGCCTGTGGTCTGCGAAAATGCTCATCGAAAACCCAGAGCTTATCAAACAAGTGCATCTCGATTATTTCCGTGCGGGCGCCGATTGCGCGATTACAGCCAGCTATCAGTCGACGGTTGAGGGTTTCACAAAACGCGGCCTCAGTGAACAAGAAGCGCTCCACCTCATCCGGGAGTCTGTACGTCTTGCTGTAGAAGCACGCGATGAATTTTGGGCGGTGCCGGAAAACCGCGAAGGCCGGCCCAAACCGTTTGTAGCCGCTTCAGTAGGCCCTTACGGCGCTTTTTTAGCGGATGGTTCCGAATATCGTGGGGATTATGACGTCACAGAAGACGAATTGGCCGATTTTCACAGGCGGCGAATGGGCGCTTTAATCGATGCAGGCGCCGATATTTTGGCCTGTGAGACAATACCGTGCCTTTCAGAAGCAAAAGCAATCGTTCGCTTATTGAAAGAATTCCCTGACACACATGCGTGGATCAGTTTCAGCGCTAAAGACGGACGTCATATCAGCGACGGCACGAAAGCCGGCGAATGCGCGAAATGGCTCGATCAGCATGACCAGGTTGCGGCAGTAGGCGTAAACTGTACGCGGCTGGAGCATGTCTCTTCGCTCATCGGCGACATCAAAAAGCATACTGCTAAACCGATTATCGTCTATCCGAATTCCGGTGAACAGTATGATCCGGAGACAAAAACATGGCATGGTGCGGCATGCAAAGCTTCCTTCGGAGAAAGCGCCCGCAGCTGGTATAACCAAGGGGCACAGCTGATCGGCGGCTGCTGCAGAACAACACCTGAAGACATAAAAGCCGTCGCCGACTGGGCGAGAAAGCTGGAGGTATGATGGAACAGTCAAACAGCAATCGTCAGAACTTTCAAAGAAAAATGCAAACGAGACACCTGATCATGCTCTCCTTGGGAGGCGTTATCGGCACGGGCCTTTTCTTAAGTTCCGGTTATACGATCTCACAGGCGGGTCCTGCCGGAACGATTTTAGCCTACTTAGTCGGGGCTCTGATCGTCTACCTTGTCATGCTCTGCCTCGGCGAACTATCGGTCGCCATGCCTGTCACCGGATCGTTTCATATGTACGCCTCCAAATTCATCGGGCCGGGCACCGGATTCACCGTCGCCTGGCTTTACTGGCTGACCTGGGCTGTCGCGCTGGGTTCGGAATTTACCGCTGCCGGGTTATTAATGCAGCGCTGGTTCCCCGATACTTCGGTGTGGATGTGGAGCGCGATTTTCGCTGTACTGATTTTCGTGTTCAACGCTGTCTCAGTGAGATTTTTTGCCGAATCCGAATTTTGGTTTTCGAGCATTAAAGTGCTTGCCATTATATTGTTTATTATTTTAGGGGGAGCGGCGATATTCGGCATTATCCCGATACAAAATACAGACTCGGCACCGCTTCTTTCAAATTTTGCAGGAGAAGGCGGGCTCTTTCCGAACGGTTTCCTTCCAATTTTTATGGCGATGCTCTCCGTGAATTTTGCGTTTTCGGGTACGGAGCTGATCGGGATTGCCGCCGGAGAAAGCGCCGAACCGGAAAAGAACATTCCAAAAGCGATCAAGACAACACTCTGGAGACTGGTGCTCTTCTTCATCGGAACGATTTTCGTGCTCTCATGCCTCATTCCTGTCAACGAAGCCGGTGTGATCAAAAGCCCGTTTGTCGTCGTTTTTGACCGTATCGGTGTTCCATACGCGGCCGACATTATGAATTTTGTGATATTGACGGCTCTGCTTTCCGCGGCCAATTCAGGCTTGTATGCTTGCTCCCGGATGCTCTGGTCACTGTCAAAAGAAAAAACGTTACACCCCGTTTTTCAAAAGCTGACTTCACGGGGAATCCCGTTGAACGCGCTGATTTTCAGTATGATCGGCGGCATTCTGTCGCTGCTCTCCAGCGTTTTTGCGCCTGATTCCGTCTATATCGTTCTTGTGTCGATTTCAGGCTTTGCCGTTGTTGCCGTCTGGATGAGCATTGCAGCCTCGCAGTTCATGTTCCGCAGACGCTTTTTGGCTGAAGGAAACACCGCAGACGGCTTAAAATACCGGACACCGCTTTATCCGGCAGTACCGATTGCCGCTTTTCTACTATGTCTGGCATCCTGCATTGGCATTGCCTTTGATCCGAACCAAAGAATCGCCCTTTTTTGCGGCGTGCCATTTATGGCGTTATGCTATATCATCTACTATGCAAGAAACCGAAAGAATAGCGGAAATCCGTCTGAGCCCGTTAAAGAAGCAAGTTTTCATGTTTCGTTTTCTGAATACGAGGAAAAGAAAAACTAAAATCTCGTATAAAGGAGCGAATTGTTATGGAACATGTGAAAGCCCTTGCCATCAAAGGCATCATGACGATTGTGATTCTGTATCTTATTCTCGGGCTCGGGTTTAATTTCAGTTTTGAAAACACCCTCTTCATCACGATTGTTCTTGGCGCGGTATCCTATTTGCTGGGTGATTTGTTTATTTTGCCGAAGACCAATAACATCACGGCCACTTTAGCCGATTTAGGCGTCGCTTTTCTTGTCGTTTGGCTGATGGCTCTTGCGATGGGAACGGCTGCAAGCACCGCTGCATTGGCCGCGTTTTTTGCAGCAGCGCTATGGCAATCGGAGAATACATTTTCCATTTTTACTTGATGAATAAAGGCCTTGGCTCGCCCAACCGCAGAATGGAAACGAGAACGGAATAATATATAAAAAAAGCGTCCAGCAAACTGGACGTTTTTTAATCAAGAATAGAAATTTTCCCAATACGGCCGCACTCTTCTGCAAACCAGATCGATTGGGCTGGTCCGGCCGCTATCCCGTGCGGTTCAGAATCGGCCGTCGGGATTGGATATTCCGTAATATCTCCGTTGACTGTAATGCGGCCGATTTGACCCGCACCCCATTCCGTAAACCACAGGGTACCGTCACCGCCGGGGGTAATCGCGTGCGGTCGGGCATTGGCTGTCGGAAGCGGGTATTCGCTGATCTTACCTGAGACCGTTATTCGCCCAATTTGATTTCCGTTTATTTCTGTAAACCACAAAGCTCCGTCCGGGCCAGCAGTGATTCCAACCGGTCCGGATTGTTCTCCAGGAAGCGGATACTCGCTGATGTCTCCATCTGCCGTTATTCGTCCGATGGAACAGCTTTGATTTTGTGTAAACCAGAGGGCATCGTCTGCTCCCCTTGTAATAAATGACGGGAAGGCTCCCAATTTGGGCAGTTTATATTCCGTTATTTCGCCTGAAGATGACAGCCTGCCGATTTGATGTGCGGCCATATCGGTATACCATATGGCATCGTCACAGCCTACGGTGATCCCAAACGGGGCAGTACCTGGAGGAAGGGCATACTCGGTTATTTCCCCTTGAGGCGTCATTTTTCCGATTTTCCCCGCTTTATACTCCGTAAACCATAGCTCACCGCCAATCCCGGAAGTGATAATCGAGGCGCCTGCGCTCTTCGTCGGAATCGTATATTCGGTGAAACCCCCGGACTCTGTGAGCATACCGATCCGGTTTCCCTTTTGTTCAGTAAACCAAATGCGCCCGTTTGCACATACAGCGATCCCGTACGGACCCGATTCGGGGTCGGGAACGTGATATTCAGACATGCGAATCTGCATGAGCGATCCTCCCTTTATTCCATTTTCCTTGAGCATCTGATCTTTCAGAACGCTCCCAGGCTTTTCTCATTTTCATGTTACCTCAGGCAGAGCAGGCAGTGAAACAGAAAGTTCCATTAAATATAAACTGTACAGGCATGCTCTCGTATCATAAGATTGCCCCAAAGCATAAACTTATTTTTCTATATATGGTTCAATAAGGAATCATCTGCCGGATCTTATCATTTTGAAATATATTCATATTATCGCCCTATCAATTCATTGGCGACGGCATACTTTGGTGTATAAAGGCAACCGCTGTCTCAGGGCGGACCAAAACCAAGAAAGAAGTGGATGTGTTCTGCATGTTTGAAGATGAGAGACTGAATCGCTTGATTTACCTTTATACCCCTCTTTTTGCGAAAGATTTTCCTATTATTCTGTTCTGGATTCCAAAAAGCGGCTGCACGACGCTGAATCGCTGGTTCTTTTTCCAAAACGGGCTGCTTGAAGATGTTGGCCGAAGATGCGCGGGGGAGGTTCATCACTACAGAAATACGATCTATACGCAGCAGCCGGATTATGTGAAGGATCTTCTGGCAGAATTAAGAGAGGGAAAAAAGGACACTTACAAGCTTGTGCGCAACCCTTTCCGGAGAGCAGTCAGTTCCTTTCTGGCGGCGATTTGCTCCCCGAATTTTATCTGTCTGTTCAACAGTGACATGAATACAGGGCTGTCTTTCACCCAATTCTTGCATCATTTAAAAGATTTGGGGCCGGATATCAGCGCCATTGACCGGCACCTTGGTCTTCAGTATCTCGAAGGAGAAGAAGAGTTTGTCACCAATTATATTTACCTCGAGCAATTCAGCGCGCAAATCAGAGAGATTGAAAACAAATACAAATTATTGAAATCTCCGATAACCCAGCTGTCGAAATCACCGCACCATCTTTCCGATACTATGCTTAAAAAAGGAAAGTTCGCGGACACCGTATTCACCATGTCAACCTTCGACTGGGTGTTACCGACTTTTGAGAGCTTTTACAATGACGAAGCAAAAGAGTTGGTGCAGGAGATTTTTGCGAAGGACTTCGAAGTCTACGGCTTTGATTCGAAGCATATCAAGTAAACTGGAACTCGGCCATCACATTACGATCTCCTTTCAATTCGATTACATTTTGGAAAATTGATTCCAAATGGTTTCTTTTTCAGAGACGATCGTTTAGAATGCCCACTAAAGGTCATTTTAAGAATCACTTCTGTTTGAAGAAAGGAGATATATTATGAAAAAAGGCATATCATCTCTCATGATCGGATTATTGGCTGTCGTGTTGGGCGCCTGCGCTTCAAATCATGATGATCAGCAATCCCAGACAAAAGATCAAGCGAAAACAGCCCAAAGCGGGCAGCAGGATCAAGAAAAGCAAATGAAAGCCATGCAGAAAAAACTTGATCAGCAAAAGGTCGATGAAACAAAAACAGTGGCTGTCGTTAACGATGAAAAGATCACAGGCAAGGACTATAACAGCGTATTATCAACCGCACAAATGCAGTATCAGCAAACAGGACAGGATCCGACTTCAAAAGATGCGGCACAGCAAATCAAAAAGCAGGCGATCGACAGCCTTGTCGGACAGGCTTTAATTACCCAAGAAGCGGACAAAAAAGGCTACAAAGCATCTGAGAAAGAAATTGAAAAACAGCTGGACGAAAGCAAAAAGCAGTATAAAAACGATCAAGATTTTGAGGAAGCGGTCAGAAAAGCCGGCTTAAACATGAACACGCTGAAAAGCGACATTGCCGACAGTATCAAAACAGAAAAATATATTGACAAAGAACTGCCGGCAGATCAGGTCACAGACAAAGAAATCAAAGATTACTATGATCAATTTGCCGCACAGCAAAAAGACAGCGGACAGAAAAACACACCTGCGTTTGACGACGTCAAGAAGCAAATCCAAGACATGCTCAAACAGCAAAAAAGACAGGAAAAACTCGGACAGCAGGTTGAAAAACTGAAAAAAAGCGCCGATGTGAAAGTGGAAATTTAACAAAGTCAGCCATCCTGTAACGGATGGCTGACTTCGTTTTATTTATCAATATCTTTTTTGGACAGATGGCCGTCTTTGATCACAGTCTCATTGATATTGCCTTTTGTAACGGCATACGGCTCAAGTAAAATCGCCGGTACTTTGGCTTTGCCGTTTTCTACGGTTGTATCGGTTTGAATCGCTTCGCCTTTCGCCACTTGAACAGCCATTTCAGCGCCTTTTTTGGCGAGCGCGGGAATCGGTTTATAAACGGTCATCGTCTGGGTACCGTTCACAATTCTTTGGACGCCTTGAAGTTCCGCATCCTGTCCGGACACCGGAATTTTTCCGGCCAGGCCCGCCTCCTGCAGCGCCTCGATCACCCCGCCAGCCGTACCGTCATTGGCGGCGATGACGGCGTCGATATCCTTCGTCTTGTTCAATGCTTTT
Source organism: Bacillus sp. LB7 (assembly GCF_030449715.1). Classification (NCBI taxonomy): domain Bacteria; kingdom Bacillati; phylum Bacillota; class Bacilli; order Caryophanales; family Bacillaceae; genus Bacillus; species Bacillus sp. LB7. Next base: position 60,237 of record NZ_JASGCA010000013.1, on the reverse strand, counting down.
TTCATGTTCTTTTTCGCTTCTTCAGGAAGCCAGTCTTTCGTATATTCGTCAAGCACGACCTTGACTTTCCCCTGCTGCTTCAACTGTTCGAGCACTTTCATGGCGCCGTTTCGGAATAAGACCGCATTGTTGTCAAGAGACGACCCGCCGATATATACGAAGTTCCCTTTCTTCGCTTTTTTTACAATCGCTTCCGCCTGCAGTTCCCCGACCTTTTCGTTATCAAATGAAACGTAATAATCAACATCCGCGTTTCGAATCAGCCGGTCATACGAAATCACTTTTACACCGGCGCTGTGCGCCTTTTTCACGATTTCCGCCGCAGCATCCGCATTTGCCGGTACAACGACAAGCACGTCGACCCCTTCGCTGATCAAGAGCTCGGCCTGCTGAATCTGAACTTCTTTATTTCCGTTAGCGGCAAGCGTCTTGACTTCTCCGCCGAGGTTATTGACTTCTTTCTCGAACGCCTCTTTATCTTTGTACCAGCGCTCTTCCTTCAGCGTATCGATGGCAAAACCGACGTACAATTTGTCGGAGTCGGCAATCAGCTTTACTTTTTCTTCACGGTTGGCGCTTTTTTCAGCAGAATTGAATGAACACCCGGCAACAGCTGCGAGGAGACTAAACAGCGCAAGTGCCAACAACCCTCTTTTCACATATATCGACAACATTAAAACCCCCCATTCTGTTTAGAGTTTAAACCGCTTGATCATCACATTCATTCGTTCAACCATCTCTCCCAGAAGCCTTGCGCTTTCGTCCATCTTTTCAATCGAACCGCTTTGTTCATGCACGGACGCTGATATTTCTTCAGAACCGGCCGCGCTTTCTTCGGAAATCGCCGCAATATGCTCGACCGAGCCGTTAATCTCCTCACTTGAACGTCTGAAATGCGATAATGCCTCCGAAATGTCCGACACACGGTCAGTCATGTCCGTCACTTTATCTTTAATCTCTGAAAAATACCGGCCGGAAGTCTCAATCTGGGTTTTGCCTTTATGAACTTCGGAAAAACCGGTTTTTAAATCACCGGCCATGGAAGATGTTTCGGTTTGAATCGCCGTGACGATTTCGGTGATGCTGCCGACAGAGCTTTTCACTTCTTCGGCCAGTCTTTTCACCTCGCCGGCTACTACGGCAAACCCTTTTCCGGCGTCGCCGGCCCTTGCCGCTTCTATGGACGCGTTTAAGGCGAGCAAATTCGTTTGTTCGGCCATACCTGTTATCATTTCTACAAGCTTGTGGATCGACTGTGTCTGTTCCTCCAGAACACTGACTTTTTCTACGGATGCCTCCATTACATGATTGATGACATTCATTTGCTGCAATGACTGAGCCATCTGTTTGTCGCCGTCGACAGACACGTGAAGCACTTCTTTTGAAAACCGGGCCAGCGTTTCGCCGCTTTCATGAGCGTGCTGAATCTGCCCGGTGAGCTCCTGTGTCTGCTCAGAAATATTGGCCGCTTCATTTGCCTGATTCGTGGCGCCGTTTGCCAATTCTTCAACAGTGACAGTGACCTGTTCGCTTCCTTCTTTAACATCAGCCGAGACGCTCGTAAACGTGAGACATTGCTTATCGACTTCGGCTGCGATCCCGGATACTTCGACGATCATCTCACGCAGGCTTCCGCCCATATGATTCACCGCTTGCGAAAGCTGCCCGATTTCATCTTTTCCTTTGTAATCAAGGGCTTCAAAATTCAAATGACCCTTTGCAATTTCTTCGCTTGCTGCCACAACTCGCTTCAGATTTTTCTTGATCTGCCGGCTGACAATGATCAGGAGTCCTGCTGACACAATCGCCGAAATCAAGATTGAGACGCCTAAAATATAAATGGTTTTCGTCATATTGGATTGGGCTTGTCCAATCGAGTCAACATTGGATTTGACAGCGTTTTCTTTCAGATTTTCGCCTAACGTCATCGTCTCCTCTTTGAGCTTGTTCGCTTTTTTCTGAAGGGTTAAAAATTTCTCAGTGTTGATTTGCTGCACATTTGGGACAATTTCGCTGAAAAAGTACTCATCCAGTGAATGATTGTTTTCAATAATTTGATCAAACATGTCAAGCTGCTCATCTGAATGCAGCTCTTTTTTCAGCTTTTTGGCCGTATCGGCAAATTCCTGGCTGTACTTCATATAATCGGTCAATTTTTCATCCTGGGCATTTATGATGTACTCCGGAATGTGCAAATATTTATTTTGATATAGGGACATCAGCTTTGCCGACTGAACAGCCGTTTCATTTTTCGATTTCGTATCCTGAACCGTCTGGCTCGTATCATGTAACAGACCATATGTAATCAAAACGGATGTTAAAAACGCTGTTAACATCACACAGAAAATAATGCCGTATTTGCCGCCGATTGTGATATTGTTCCATCTCGGGCTTTTCACATTGCTCCCCCTTCTTTCAAGCAAAGTATTTTTTATTTATATCGGCAGCGGATGAAATTTTTTTACAAAAATATAGTGATAAAGACCCTGTTTACAAAAAAATAAAATACGCCTTTGAATAGTGCAAAGGCGTATAAACCCGGGTTTATTCGAGCGACTCTATAGCCGCCATCACATCAGCTTCATGAAAAGATCCCATCAAACATAAAGATTCATCCGGACGCACGGCATGGGCGGCGATGGTCCGTTTTGCCTCTTCAACGTTTTCTAAAATGCCTAAATCGCTAAGTCTTCTCGGAAAACCGAGCCCTTCATAAAAGGGAACGAGTTCGGCGATTTCATCTGTCCGCCCTTCTAAAGCAAGCTGCACGAGTATTCCGTAGGCTACCTTTTGGCCGTGCAGCACACGATGGGTTTCGGGGATGAACGTTAAGCCGTTGTGAATGGCATGGGCTCCGGCCATTCTGCCATAGCGGCCCGCATATCCGCCTACTGTGCCAGCCAGCGCGATGACCGCTTCGAGGACATTTGCGAAAGATGAGGAGGATTCGCCTTTTTCAAGACTTTCTATGGCTTTCAGGCTTTCTGTCAACAAAATATCCCGAATATAGACAGACTGCCTCAGCCCTGTCTGAACCATGATGGAAAGCGAATCGGCCGTATTTCTGATGATCGCTTCGGCCTCATACCATTTCGCAAGCGTATCACCGATACCGCTTTTCACATAAGCGACCGGCGAAGAGAGGATAAGCAGCGGATCGACCAGCGTCAAATAGCTGGAGCGCTTATGATATTGAACGCCCGAAAAGTTGCCGTCATCATCATAGATGACGCTTAACGGCGTGCTTGCCGCGCATGTTCCCGGGATCGTCGGAATCGTCATGACTTCAATGTCCAACAAATCGGCGGCTGCCTTCGCCGTATCTAAGACGGTTCCCCCGCCTATCCCAATGATGACATCTGCCGATTCTGCTTCTTCTGCTGCTTTTTTAATCTTATTTAGGGAACTGCAGCCCGTATGCTGAACGACTTTCCAATTGTTTGGAGGCGTCGTATAACTCGTAAAAGCTTTAAACGATTTGACTCCAGTAATGATGACGGGACGTTCGAATGCATTCGCAAATGACGGCAGTTCTTTTGCGATCCCCTCTCTGCAAACGTATTGGTTCGGACCGCTTCTGACAATATCTTCAGGCTGCATATTTCCCCACTCCTTCTATTATTTTCTAAAATTTATCATCTCACTTTCTAACAAGATGTCAAACGATATCACAAACCGCTCACCGGTTTCTTTCTCCTTTAAGCAAGACTCTCTTCCTTCCCATTCAAGCTCAAACAGCTGTTCCAAATGAAATATTCCGTGCGGAAAGCTTCCGGTATACAAAGCGGACGCGGCTGCAGCGGCTGTCTGTGCGGTAATGAATGATTCATTTTCGCCGAACAGCGCGATGCCTGTCCCGGCGCTCCGGCCGTTTTTCAACCCTTCAGCATCCACCTTTACCGCGTATTGCGCCGATCCGATGTTGAGCGCCCCCAGCAGACGGACCGCCAGATTTCGAATTCCCTTATTGTTTAAGAGCTTGACTGCGCCGATTTTTTGCATGGCGGCAATCAGCACGGTGGCGGGCCTTGAATCAAAACAAAGCCGAGTAGAAACAGAAGGGACGGCTAATGTGCCTGGCAATGTCACCTGATCTGAAAAAGGAAACCGGTACGCTGTCCGGCGCCCCAATCGTCCGCCGAAGTTTGTCCGCCGGCCGTCTGTAAAACTGCTGACTTCCATCAAGCGTCCATTTTCTTTCACATCATACACCGTATTCAGATGGTCAACTGTCCACTCGATCGCCGCTTTTCCGTGGCTGTCACCTAAACCGAGCATGATCGCAATATCAATCCGGCTCGTTTCATCGAGAGCTTGGGCGGCTTTCTGCGCAAGTAAATTGGTAAGCCCCGGAGCCAGGCCGACGCTTAATAGTCCTGTGCCGCGGCATGCTTCGTCATTCAGCTGTTCAAGCTGCGCCAAAAATGAACCGTTCGCCGTAATGTCGATATAATCCGCGCCGTTCGCCAGACAAGCCTCTGCCAACTCAGTGTTTTCCTGATCGATGCACACGATCACCAGCTTTGTCGTCTTGAGCCAATCCCACTCAGCCGGTGCATCTCTGCTGAAACGCATCGGCTTCACTTGGCCGCCCGTTTTCTGACTAAAACGCTCGGCGCGATCCAAGTTTCTTCCGGCAGCGTACACACGGCCCGGATATTTTTCTCCGAGCCTCCGGCAGATTTGGGCGCCGACATGACCGTACCCGCCGATCACGACAATATGTTTCTTCATTGTTTGCCGCCTCCCTTCACAGCAAACCAGCCGTCGATTACATAAGCGCTGAAAAATCTCGTTACGTTTGTAAAGCCTGCTTTGCCGAGCAGATCCTCCACCTCTGAAGCCGGCACCGGATGAGAGCGGCTGCCGATTGAAGCGGAAAAGCTCTCCCATCCCTGTTCAGAAATCCCGCCTGCAAGCATATGCTCCTTCCAGGCACACATCTGCCACTTGAATGTCTCTGACGTCATGTCGCCTTGAATGGCCGCCATGAAAAACGGAGCGCCATCCGCCAATCGTGAGGCGATCTGCTGCAAAAATTCAAGCTTATGGCGGACAAAGTGAAGCACAAGCATGCATGTCGCAGCATCATATTGAAATCCGCACTCAAGCTGCTGTACTTCTCCTTCAATTAGATCGGCTTGAAGCTGAATTCCGGCGAGCTCCAGCCTTTTTCTCGCCAAACCGAGCATGCTGGCAGACGGATCGACTCCTGTAAATGACCAATTCGGGTGCCTTTTTGCAAGCGTCACGAGCTCCTGCCCGCCCCCGGCCCCGACGACCATCACATTAGCCGCATCTTCAGAAATCCGGACCGTCAACAAGCGATCCATCATATCGTAGAGCATTTCATAGCACGGGATTTTTAAAGGGATTTTTTTTTCGTATTGATAGACATCAGGATGATTCCAGTCCATGTTCATGACAAGCCGTTCTCCTTTTAGTAAAATTAATTAAGAATTGTTCTCAATTATAAAGGAGTTTCAGCAAACCACCATCCCTTAAACTTGGGATTTTTAAAGAGGAGGACCGCCATGAACCGGCCGTTAAAAGACATACTGAACGAACTGCAGCGCACATCCCGTTCTTCGCCCCAATATATCGAAGCCATGCTGTCTGCATTAAAACAGGCGATCCCGTTTGACGCATCATGCTGCACAGCTGTAGACCCCAAGACCTTACTGTCCATCGGAGCCGTCACAGACGATCAAATTGAAGCGATCCATCCGCAATTATTCGAGCTTGAGTACACGGAGGAGGATGTGAATCAATTTGCAGCCTTAATTCAGACACGGCAGACAGCGGCTATATTAAGCGAATCGGTCAAAGGAGACTTCCGGCAAAGCAAGCGCTACAGCAACATTCTTGGGCCGGCAGGCTATGAAGATGAATTGCGCGCCGTTCTGCTCAGCAAGGGGGAGTGCTGGGGATACCTTACCCTGCTGAGGAAAAGAGGACAGCCGCTGTTTACAGAAAAGGTTGCTTCACTCGCACCGCTTATCGGCCGACACCTTCAGCAATTCAGACACCATCTGTCAAAAAAAGACGTGTTTCACATGAAACATGTCGGAGGCATTCTGATTTTGTCGGAAGACCTGCAGCCCTTGTCATGCAACCGAGCGGCCCTCCATTGGCTGAACATCTTGCGCGGCTGGGAAAGCATCGGCAGCGATGCCGTGCCGAGACCTGTCCGGGCAGTCTGCACGCGGGCAGCGGCCGAAACTGCCGATCCGGCAAAAACGGTCATCTCGATTCCGGGCCATTCCTGCCTATCCATTAAAGCGAGCCGTTTAGACGGCTTTGGCCCGTCAGGCCAGATCGCCGTTTCATTCGAGCCTGCCTCACCGGCAGAAACCATACCGCTGATAGCAGAAGCCTACAGCCTGTCCGACCGGGAAAAAGACATCGTTTACCGGGTCATCCGCGGACTTTCAACAAAAGCCATCGGAGACGAATTGCATATATCGGCTTACACCGTTCAAGACCACTTGAAATCGATTTTTTTGAAGACGGGCGCAGGAAACCGGAGGGAGCTGATGTGGAAGCTGCTTGATGATGTGCTGGAGTGAGAATAAGGCAGGTGGAAAACTGTTCTCACGTCCGATTCCGCAGACAAGCAACGAAGTGTTTTTCACTATGTCTTGTCTTGGAGGAATGAAAACCAGCAAATTCAAGAGGACTTAACTTTTTCTTCATTCCACCCCGTCCTGTTCATTTAACAGCTCGTCCAAACGCGCCACAGCATCCTGTTTTTCAAACGTGCTGAACCATAGGTCGTCATACGAATCCAAAATGCGGTAATGGTGAGAAATCAAGTTTTGCTGAAGGCGGAACTCTCCTTTTTTCTCAAAGTCCCGCCACCACACTTTTCCGCCAAGCGTCTTCCCTTTTGGTCTGTCGATGCTTCGATGAGCGACAGTTTCCACCACCTCGAGGGGCTCATCCCCGAGCACGGCCTGCAGCACTTCACTGTTCCGAAAAAGCGCGCATACCGCGACAACATGCGCCCACCCCGCTGCCGACCTGCCCTTTTCAATTTGCACGAGCGTTTTCTTCGACATCCCGAGCACGTTCGCCATTTTCTCCTGTGTATAGCCGCTTTCCGCACGGATTAATCTTAATTTAGAAGAAATAAGTTCGGTTATGTATTCTTTATCCATGGAGGAACCTCCAACGTTCTTTTTAGTGTAATATTACACTAAAAAGAACGTTGGATCAATTTTTATGACCCTGTAGTTGCTGTCAGTATAACCCTCTCCTTATGATCTTCACCATTCTGATTCCATTCCACGACAGCTTCAAATTGCTCATTCTTTTCAGGGGCATCACCCAGCCAGACAACATTGTCTGTATCAGAATGCGCTGCGCTTTCCTCTTGTTCATCCTGTTCGTAATGAACCATCTCTTTTCCATTCACAAAAAATACGACTCTCTTTAACTCCGCATCTTCACTCGTTTTCTTCGAAACATAGCCATTCCAATATTGCTCTTCCCTTTCTTTAGAATAAGAGACTTCCCATTCCCCGTTTGAAGTCACTCCACTCAGCTTGTTATGTTCAAAAAACAGACAGTAAATCGTGATGCCGATGCCCAGTATCATCGTGAAGGCAATTGATGCAATCCATTTCTTTTTCACTTTGGGTACCTCTTTTTTTCTTCCATTGTATCCTTTTTTTCATTAAGCAACATCATACAAGAAATCTCCCATAAACATGATAAACTTAAACATCATCACACCAAGGAGGCCCGACATGCGAAATGAAACCCGCACGCTTTTTCTGGACCCTGATCTGAATGTTGAAGCCTACCGCTTTAAAGGCATTATGCAGAAGTTTCCGAATCACTTTCACGAGTATTTTGTGATTGGTTTTATCGAGAAGGGGCAGCGCTATTTGCTTTGCAAGGGAGAAGAATACATCATTAATCAGGGCGATCTCGTGCTTTTCAATCCTTATGACACGCACAGTTGCGAGCAGATTGACGGAAAGGCGCTCGATTATCGCTGCATAAATGTGATGTCTGATGTTATGAGAAGATTTGTGAAGGAGATCACCGGGACCGACAGCCTCCCATATTTCACGGAAAATGTCTTGTTCCGTCATGAGCTGAACGCCAGCTTGAAGGAGCTTCACATTCAAATATTGCAGAAAGAAAAAGCCTTGAAAAAAGAGGAGCTTTTCCTCAACCTTCTCGAGGAGTTGATTCGAACGTATTCTGATGTCGCGTTTCTCGAAAATGCGCCTGAACCGTCCGACGAAGTCAAAGCGGTGTGCGGTTATTTGGAATCCCATTACCAGGAAAACATTACGCTTGAACATTTAAGCAAGCTGACAGGCTGGAGCAAGTATCACCTCCTGCGGTCGTTTACGAAGCAGAAAGGAATTTCTCCCTACAGCTACTTGGAAACCGTCCGTATCAATCATGCGAAAAAGCTGTTGGAAGAAGGCGTAAAACCAATCGATGCCGCTTTCCAAACAGGCTTCAGCGATCAGAGCCATATGACGAAATTTTTCAAGCGGCAGGTCGGGCTGACGCCGAAACAATATATGAAAATCTTTGAATATGACAGGCAGGAGATCAAAGGATGAAGACAAGACGCGAAACCGCCGGACACCTCGCAGCTGTCATCACGATCATCATCTGGGGTACCACTTTTGTCTCGACAAAGGTGCTGCTCGAGGATTTTGCGCCCGTAGATATATTGTTTTACCGGTTTCTCATCGGATTGATCGTACTGATTATGGTGCATCCGCATGTGCTGACATTCCGGAGCTGGAGGAAAGAAGCGCTGTTTGCGGGAGCAGGCTTATGCGGGGTGACGCTTTATTTTCTGTTGGAAAACATCGCGCTTACCCTTACCTACGCCTCAAACGCCGGCATGATCGTCGCGGTTATTCCGATGATCACCGCGGTATTGGCGCATTTTTTCCTTTCGGGCGAAAGGCTGGAGCCCCGCTTCTTCATTGGATTCGCCGCCGCTTTTACAGGACTTGCGCTCATTTTCTTTAACGGACAAATCATGCTCAAGCTGAATCCGCTCGGCGACATTCTTGCTGCTGCCTCCGCATTCGTCTGGGCGGCATATGCGATTTTGATGAAAAAAATCAGCACATTCGGTTATCATACAATCCAATGCACACAGCGGATCTTTCTGTACGGCTTGCTATTCATGGTTCCCGCTCTGTTTCTGTTTGATTTCCGCTTCGACGCAAGCCCTTTCGCCTCCCCCGCCAATTGGCTGAATATCCTGTTCTTAGGTGCGGGCGCATCTGCGCTTTGCTTTGTGACATGGAACTGGTCGGTCGGTGTGCTTGGGGCGGTAAAAACGAGCGCTTATATCTATATGGTACCCGTCATCACCATTGCCGCATCCGTCGTCATTCTGCAAGAAAAACTGACATGGGTTGCTTTTTGCGGAGGAGCGCTCACATTGGCCGGTCTTTATATTTCTGAAACAAAACCAAAACCGCAGCTGAAGGAGGAACAAATTTGATAGAAGAAACAAAATGCGCACTGATCATCGATGAAAGCCTGCCGCTCGGGTTAATTGCCAATACAGCTGCAATCCTGGGGGCTGCACTCGGCAAAAACAAACCCGGCCTGCTCGGAGAAAATGTGACGGACGGCTCGGGAATCGACCATTTGGGTATCGTCAAACTTCCAATCCCCATTTTAAAAGGCAACGCCGAGCTGCTTCATCAATTAAGACAAAAGTTGTTGACCGACGAATTCAACGATATTCTGACGGTCGATTTCACCGATGTCGCACAAGGCATTCATACATATGAAGCATATATTGAAACATTTCAAAGCACCGCAGCTTCCGATTACCGCTATTTTGGAATCGGCGTTTGCGGCGACAAGAAAAAAGTCGCGCGGCTGACAGGAAGCTTGGGGCTGTTGAGATAAATGAGATACGGAAATTGACTTCGCTAGTGAAGGAGTCAATTTCCGTATTTTTTTATGTCATACGTTTGCCACCTAATAGTGAAAGCATAATGAAAGGAAGAGGGATCATAAATGGATGAAATGGTGTTGAAAACGCAGGAATGGCTAAACAAAACCTACAGCGGGAAACACGGTTACAACAAGGTGGAAGAGAACGGAATACCGAATTGGAAGACGATTTACGGTTTAACGAGAGCATTGCAGATCGAGCTCGGAATCGCGGAGCCCGCTGATAATTTCGGACCGGCAACAGAGAGTAAGTTTATTCCGCTCAAACGACAGGCCAAAAATGAAAAGCCGACAAACCTCAATTACATTCTCCAAGGCGCTTTTTGGGTGAAAGGAAACGGGTTTAATCCCGGCGGATTAACAGGTCAATTCTTTGAAGGTACAGAGGAAGCCGTGAAAAAGTTTCAAAAAGCAGCGGGCCTGGCCAAACAAGATGGTGTTGTCACAGCACAGATCATGAAAGCATTGCTGAACATGAGCGCTTTTACATTGGTTTCAAACGGCGATACGAAAATCCGTCAAATTCAGCAAAATCTAAATCGGGATTACAACAATTATTTCGGACTAATGCCTTGTGACGGCGTTTATTCCCGAGAGACAAATAAGGCGCTCATTTATGCCTTGCAAAAAGAAGAAGGTATGAGTACAAGTGTGGCTAACGGCTTTTTTGGACCAGGTACAACAAGCAAATGCCCGACACTCTCACCCGGAGACTCCCGAACTAAGCTCGTGCTGATCCTTCAATACGCACTATATTGCAATGGCTATCCTTCTGGTGAATTTGACGGCATCTACGATGCTGAAGTAAAATCTGCCGTCTCACGTTTCCAAAGTTTCATGTGTTTGCCGGTAACAGGAATCGCCAATATGGCAACGATTAAAGCATTATTGGCAAGCTCCGGCGATACTTCACGTGCTGCGGCGGCATGCGATACTGCCACAATCTTAACATCGGATACTGCGAAAACTTTACGGATCAACGGATATAAAGTGGTCGGCAGATATTTGACTGGCAATGTGCGGACAAGCAGCGGGCTTAAATCAAAAGCGATGACTCCTGCCGAGCTTTCAATCATCTTTAATGAAGGTTTGAGAGTGTTTCCGATTTACCAAGACGGCGGCTATGAATCCTCGTATTTTGTAGAAAATCAAGGAACAACAGATGCGTATGCCGCAGTCAACGCAGCGCAAGGATTAGGCTTCCCATCAGGCACAACCATTTATTTTGCCGTTGATTTCGATGCGTATGATTATGAAGTAACAAATAAAATCATCCCGTATTTTAATGAAATCAGAGCAGCGTTTGACAAAATGCAAAGCATTCCGAATACCCCTAAATATAAAATCGGTGTATATGGCCCAAGAAACATTTGTATCAGAACAGCAGAAGCCGGATTAACGGAATACAGCTTCGTCGCCGACATGTCGACCGGCTTCAGCGGCAACCTCGGCTACACAATGCCCCAAAACTGGGCCTTTGACCAATTCTATGAATATTCAATCGGCACAGGCAGCGGCGCCATCGGCATTGATAAAGACGCTTATTCTGGCAGGGACAAAGGAACATCTAGTGTCACCCCGTCGTCCGATCCGGTCTATGACGCACGAGTAAGAACGTTGAGAAATATTTTAGCGAATATCCCGGCATTGAGCAGTATTTCTGAACTATTTACAACAATGTTTATTTTTGATAAAACTGAAACAGTTTACGAGTCTCTATACTTAGATATTACATTATCTACCTCACTGAGATTTAAAAAGCCAAGTGAAACATCACCGGGCACACTACAAGTTAAAAACGGAAAGGTCGGAGCATCCATTACCGAAGTATTAGGAAACTCAAAAACATCATTGAGTTCTTCACAAATTCATTCGTATGATGAGCTTTTAAAGAATATCGGCTTGTCGGTTCGTAACGGATATATCATGGTAAACGTTTCACCTTCTGTTGAATCTTTGGACCTTTCATTAACAATATTCAGCGATGAAATTCCGGTAGTCGATGGTACAAAAACTGAAATGTCGGCTACAATTACCTTTAAAATTAAGAATTTATATGTCTCACCTAGCAAACCAGTTGCAACTCCTGAAGAAGCGTTACCATTCGATTGGGAAACAATTGGGGTTACAGTTGGAGGAATTATCATCACAGCTGCGGTGGGTGTAGCAGCTGTTGTCATAGTGGGAAGTGCAGCACCTGAAATCGCTATTGGCACGGCAGTGTCCGCTGTGTTATTTGCAATATTTGGTGAAACGACTGATTAATTTGTTTATTTAATGAAAGCTGCATAAATAAATAATATAATGTATTTATGCAGCTTTTCCAAATCTTTAATATATAGAGTATCGTGGAGGTATCAACATTGAACACAGACAAACAAGTATTCATTGAAACGCAAAAAACAGCCAAAACCCTTAAAACTTACCGCGATAAGAGTGACGAAGAGTTATTAGCCTTTCTCGCTAAACAAGATTCATTAACCTTAAATCAACTGAAAGTCTATTACTCAGATCCTTCATTTGCGCTTCATTATTTCATCAGTGCAGCATTTTTCAGTATAATATTGGCTACCTTCATAACTGCAATTCTTTCTGGTCAAGCAGCTTCGATATTCCCTTTCGTTTCCGGGATCTCCATTCTAATATTAGCTGTCATATTTGCGGGGTGTATTTTTTGGGTGCTTAAACAGCTTGTCACTTTGAAAAAAAAGCCGATTCAATTTATTACACACTTTTCCAAGAAAGCCGAGTTTGCACGTAACGTAAAAATGATTGATAATGTTTTACAACAAAAATACAAAAAGGCATTGAAAAATATACCGCACCAATAAAATTCTCATGTTTTTTATGAAGTAGGAGTGACAATCCAATGATAAAAGAAAAACAATTATTTCAAAAAGCTGAACAAACAGCCAAGCTCCTTGAGTCTCACAAAAGTGACGAAGAGCTGCTTACATACCTTGCAAATCAAGATTCTGTTACATTAAATCAGCTAAAAATCTATTTTTCAAATCCAAGTTTTACATTAACGTATTTTATTAAGGGCATTTTTTTTAGCAGTATGACTGCAGTCATTATGGCGGCCTTTTTATCTGGTCAAGTCTCGTCCTTCAACCATGGTCTTTCAAGGCTATTTTCATTCTTCTTCATGTTCTATCTGATCTTCTCTTTTCTTTGGATCGTCAAGATGCTGATCTCCTCGCGAAAAGGACCAGTACAAACAATCCTGCATTTCCAAAAAAGAGCGGAATATTCCAGAATCACGGGTATGATTGATTTTATTTTAGATGAACGTTTTAAAAAAGAACTCAATTAGAAAGCAGAGGGACATTCACCTCCGCTTTGATTCTCTATCAATCTAATAAAAAAGAAGGGCAGATGACATGCAAACAGACAAACAATTATTCAAAGAAACAAAACAAACGGCTGAAACTCTATTGTTATCAAAAGCTGAAAACGATGAAGAGCTGATGGCATAGCTCGAAAAACAAGATTTATCCGCGTTAAACCGTTTGAAAGTTTATTTTTCGGATCCAACGCTAAAAATCAGCCACGTGATCAAAGCTTCGCTTTACAGCTCCTTCACCGCCAGCATTATAACTGCTATATTTTCTGGTCAAGTCGTTTCCATTTCATATGACATCGAGCATAATTTTTTTCCTTTGATATTAACAATATTACTTTTAGCCAGCTCCATCTGGGTGTTCGGCACGATCACTAAATCGCAAAGAAACAAAGACCAAAACTTCTTACACTTTAGAAAAAAATCGAACCATACAAAAATTATTGGAATGATTGACTTCGTTTTGGAAAACAAATATAAAAATATTTCAAATTAAAAAAGGCATCCCTAAAGATGCTTTTTTTATGCTTACTCACCACTCGACAAATTCTGTCTTCTCTCCTGCTCCGCAATGATTTCATTGTCCTCGGCGTTGTCTCTCGTCACTTTCTGCGTCAAAATCGCGCCGACCGCCACTAAAATCATCACAGCTATGTAATAGCCTTTTTCATTGAGCTGCAGGTTGTCGGCATTGTAAAGGCCGATACCGAACAAAAAGACTCCCGCGAAAAATGTGAAATATGACATAACCGTAAAGGCCGTTGTGTTTCTTCTTCTGTATTTCTGCATCTTAATACCTCCTAAAGAATAAAACTATTATACTTGATTCACGTCTCCAGAAGAAGAATGTTCTTCCTTTTTGCTCACAATTTAGTAAATATGTCACACCGTGATAAAAAAGGCCCACAAAATAAAAAAACCGGGATTGACTCCCGATTTTTAATGTTTTTCTTCGCCTAAAACAGCTTCTGCAATATTGACGGCATGGTCGCCGATCCTTTCCAGATTGCTGGTGATATCGACGAAGATCACGCCGGCTTGTCCGCTGCATAATCCGTCGTTTAAGCGAAGAATGTGCTTTTTGCGAAGCTTGCGTTCCATTTTATCGATTTGATTTTCTTTTTCGACTACACGTCTTGCGGCATCTTCGTTATTTTCTCCAAGAGCTGTGATAGACTCCTTAACGGTGGAAATGGTCAGATCAAGCATTTCTGTTAAGTCAGCCATTGCCGCTTCGGAAATTTTCACCCTGTTGGATTGCTGGTACTCGCCAAGCTCAACCAAGTTTTCAAAGTGATCGCCGATTCTTTCAATGTCTCTGACTGTGTCCATTAACATATGATGTTCTTCAGATTCTTGTTCAGAAAGCGTAGTGGCTGACAGTTCGATCAAGTAATCGGTAATCTTTCTGTCCAAATTGTTGATCGCATCTTCTATTTGAAAAGCGCTTTGCGCATGTTTTGCCTGTTTTGTATTAAAAAACTCTTTTGTTTCCTCAAGTCCCTTTACCGCAAATTCACCCATACGCAGTACTTCTTCTTTGGCCTGTCCCAGGGCAATTGAAGGCGACTGCTGAATGAACAGCGGGTCCAGATGTGTTGCTTTATAGTCCACAACCGAATCTTTGCCCGGAATCAGCTTCGTAACGATCAAAGCCAATATCCCGACAAACGGAAGCTGAATCAGCGTATTCGACGTATTAAAGATACCGTGGGCAAACGCAATCACCATCTTAGGGTCCAGCCCTAAAGAGGATTGAAGCATTAAAATCAAACTTGTGAACGGCTTCAGCAAGATCAGGAAGATTGCTGTTCCAATCAGGTTAAACAATACGTGAACGGCCGCAGCCCGTCTCGCTGCGACGGAGGCGCCAAGAGATGCCAGTACGGCGGTAATCGTCGTACCGATATTGTCTCCGAATAATACAGGAAGAGCGCCGTTAAGATCTATTAATGAATCGGCAAACAGCCCTTGCAGGATCCCGATGGTTGCACTTGAACTTTGGACGAGAACGGTGAAAAGCGTGCCGACAAGCACACCAAGAACAGGGTTCGTACTCATGCTGACGGTTAAATCATGAAAAGCTTCAACCGTTCGGAGCGGCTTCATTCCGCTGCTCATCAATTCCAAACCATAGAAAAGCGCACCAAATCCAAACAGAACTTGTCC
Source organism: Bacillus sp. LB7 (assembly GCF_030449715.1). Classification (NCBI taxonomy): domain Bacteria; kingdom Bacillati; phylum Bacillota; class Bacilli; order Caryophanales; family Bacillaceae; genus Bacillus; species Bacillus sp. LB7. The sequence continues at coordinate 44,768 of NZ_JASGCA010000013.1, read as the reverse complement.
GAGGTTCTGAAATTTTTTGCTCTTTAAGAAAAACAGCAAAAATGAACCAATGGCGAGGATCGGAAGCGCATATGCACCAACGTCAAAGCCGATAATAAATGCCGTGACTGTCGTTCCGATGTTCGCACCCATAATAACGCCGATCGCCTGGCGGAGGGTCATAAAGCCGGCGCTGACGAGACCGACAGTGATAACGGTCGTGCCGGAACTGCTTTGAATTAAAACCGTGACAATGATACCAGCCAAAACACCCATCAGAGGGTTGCTTGTAAAACGATCTAAAATGTCTCTCAGCTTATCTCCGGCTGATTTTTGGAGTCCTTCTCCCATAAACTTAATACCGAGAAGAAAGATCCCGAGACCTCCAATGAATTCAAAAAGCAATTTCTGCACATCTATTTCCAAAGTCTTGCCCCCCTAATTCGACATAAATCTACAAACCAAACACTATGATTATGATGGAGATTAAAGCCTATGTAAACGATTCAAATCGAAAATTTACAATAACTTAACATTGCCGGCCTGATGATTTACATTCCCTTAACATTGCCTGGACTCATCGCAAATATACCCCATTCCAACAGGCAAAAATCCCGAACTTTTTCATGGGGCAAACCGTATTTAAAACGAAGGAGGGGGCACATATGCCAAACAGAGCTGACGGTTCTCGCATCAAAATTGAAAAGACAAAAGGGGAACGGGTGTGGAACGCATTTGGTTATTTATTTTTCTTGGGGTCGATCATCTTGTTGATCGCTGTCTGGGGAGCGCTCCCCGAAAAGGTGCCTGCACATTACAACGCACTCGGTGAAGTCGATCGCTGGGGATCAAAATGGGAGCTTTTCATTTTGCCGGGAATCGGATTACTTATCCTTCTGTTCATGCAATTCTTAGAAAAGCACCCTGAGATTCACAACCATCCAAAGCGCCTGAATGAATCAAATGCTGAACACTTCTATCTGCTCAGCAGAAAAATGATCAACCGCTTAAAAAATGCATGCCTCATCATGTTTTCTCTCATATTAATGGAATCTGTGTCAATCGCTTTAGACTGGGGAAGCGGATTTGGCGGATGGTTTCTTCCGGTTGCCTTACTCGGCACCGTCATGCTGGTGGTTATAAGTGTAATACAGCAAAAAAAGATTAAATAACGATCAGGTGCATATTTGTAAAGATTCAAAATGGTCGTCCCCGACGGATTTTTATTGATAGTTTGAACGGAGGTATTCGACGTTCGAAGCATTATTCTATTTATTTTAGGGATCTCGGTTCTCGCAGCCGGTTTTTTATCGTTAAAAATGGAGCTGTCAATTGAGTCTGTTTCTACCACTGACGAAGCTAAATCCGAATTTAAATAAATGTTAGATGATGACGGCTGGTTTTACCTGACCGGTATCACCCTTTTCATGCAATTTATATTTCGCGGATTTCACTTTACATTTGAACACTTGTTTTATGCCTTCATCATTAGCTCTGGAATCCAGTCGATATTTTACTTATTTAATAAAAGGAACTTGGGCTATAGAATATGCGCAATAATTGTGGTGAATTTTTTCTTTAAAAAGAGAGTGATGAACACCGTAATCTTGTTCATCACTCTTTCGAATGCCGTTAATTATTTTGCTTCTGAGATTTTTGCAACGATTTGAGCCAATCCTTCTTTAATCGGAGTCAGCGGACGGCCGAGCACTTTTTCAAAATCATCGCTTTCGACTTCAAGTGTGCCTTCACGAATGCCTTTTTGGATATCGACAACCATCGGAATCAGAAAATCCGGCACACCCGCATTTTTCATGATCTCGCGATAGGCAGCATCGTCAACATGCTGGACGGGTACTTCTTTGCCCAATACTTCTCCAAGGGCTGAAGCGATTTCTTCCTGAGTTAATAGTTTGCCTGAAAGTTCGTAGACGGTGTTTTCATGGCCTTCGCCGGACAGAACCGCTGCCGCTGCATCCGCGTAATCCTGCTGCAGCGCCCAGCCCACCTTGCCGTTCTCTGCTGATGTCACCCAAGGGGCTCCCGCCAAAACACCTTGAATACTCGACATTTCATTTTCCAAGTACCAGTTATTGCGCAAGAAAGAGTATTGAATCCTCGTTTTCAAAATCGCTTCTTCAGTTGCTTTGTGAGTCGGAGCAAGGAAGTTTTTGCTTTCGCGGGCATTCGCAATACTCGTATAAGCGATAAACCGAACTCCCGCGCGTTCTGCGGCGGCTACCGCATTGCCGTGCTGACGGATTCTCGTCTCATTGTCTCCATCGGCTGAGATAATCAGCAGACGGTCAATGCCTTGAAATGCGGATGCCAATGTTTCCGGGCGGTCAAAATCCCCTTGACGCACATCGACTCCGCGCGCCCGCAACGCTTCCGCTTTTTCCGGATTGCGCACGCTGACCGCCAGCTGATCCGCCGGTACAGTTTCCAGCAGTTTTTTCACAACTTTCGATCCTAATTTTCCAGTTGCTCCTGTTACTAACATTTTCATACTCAAATTCCTCCTGATGTTTTAATGTCGAACTGTAACAAAAAACGTTACACTTGATGTAACTATCATAATTACAAACGGACTGATTGTCAACAGGAATGTCTTTCACTTGGCTAAAAAAATAAAAGTAGACGACATACGCCCTCCTGGCCGTCTTGTCAATGTGGAAATAATAGAGTAAGATGTTATCATTGATTTTGGTCGACCAGATACCGTCGACCCTAAGATGATGCGAAATCAGTTATTCATAAAGGAGAAGAAGCAACATGTTGATTATGTTGGTTATGTTTTTATTAGGTCTTGTGCTTGGCTTTGTCGGGGCCGGCGGAGCCGGATTCGTCATCGCTCTGTTAACGATAATGTTTCACATTCCGATTCATACAGCATTGGGAACGTCTCTGGCCGGTATGGCTTTTACGAGCTTATCAGGAACGTACAGCCACTTTCGCGAAGGAAATATTAAGCTGAAAATCGGCTTAACCGTCGGCTGTTTTGCTGCAATAGGATCCTTTGCAGGAGCTAAGCTGACTTCTCTGATACCTTCAAGTTCATTGCACTATATGACCGCAGGAATGTTATTCTTATCAGCCATTCTGATTTTAATCAGATTATTCTTTTTGCAAGAAAAAGAAGCTGACCAGGAAACGAACCTTGCTTTTTGGATCAAGGCCAGTTTATTGGGAATCGTGGCCGGCATCCTGTCCGGAACGTTCGGAATCGGCTCGGCGCCTTTTATCCAAATCGGGTTGATGATGATGCTGAACCTGTCAATTCGCCATTCCGTAGGAACGACGATGCTCGTCATTATTCCGCTCTCGTTAGGCGGTGGGGCGGGCTATATTTCAGAAGGATTCGTCGATTATGTTCTGTTGGTCAAAATCTTGATCGGTACGATGTGCGGCGCATATGTCGGGGCCAAATTCACCAATGTCCTGCCGAAAGTCGTCTTGAAATCGGGTTTATTTTTAACTCCCGCCGTTTCAGGGTTTATTCTCTTATTTTAATTCAATGCCCGGTTTGCGGCCGGGCATTTTGATTAACTTGGAGTGGTTATAGCGGGAGATCACGAAGGAACCTGTGGTAAAATACGAAATGAGAACGAATACGAGGATGAGAAGCGTGATTGAAAAACCAAAACCGTTTTATGAACAATCCTACCATGCGATTAAGCGAATGATATTTGAAGGGAAATTAAAGCCCGGTGAACGAATCGCCGAAGCGAAGTTAGCCAAGGAGCTCGGCGTCAGCAAAAGCCCTTTGAGAGAAGCGATCAGAGTTCTGGAAAAAGAGGGGCTCATCGTCATCGACTCAAGAGTGAAGGTCTATCAGCCGACAATAAAGGACGTTGAAGAAATCTATTTTTGCAGGACGGCGCTTGAATCATTCGCTGCGGGATTGACGGCAAGAATTGCAACGGCAGAGGAACTGAAAACGATTGAAGACGTTTTGCAAAAAACGGAGGAAGCCATCCTTCAATCCAAGGATCAAAACACAATTATCGAATTAAATGATACATTTCACGACTTAATTATCCAATATACACGAAACAGCCTATTGCGGAAGCAGCTCAACGATTTGGAAGGATTAATTTATTATTTCCGCATTTTGAATTTTGAAGGAGAAAAACGGGCTGAAGCCATTTTGGAGCAGCATCGGGAAATTCTCCGCTATATGAAACAAAGAGACGACGAGCAGGCATCAAAAGCGATGATTCGCCACCTTAAGCTTGATCTTGACCACTTAGTCGAAGTGCTGTCTCATCAATAAAAAGGGCAGCCTTTCTAACGGCTGCCCCCCATTTTTAATAAAAAGAAACAAATTCATTAACCGGCTTGCGATATCCTCTCAAGCGTCGGCTGCTTTCTTTTTCTTTGCCGATCGTAATCATGAGGACGATTTCATGTGTATCCGGGATCTCTAGCAACTCACGGACCTGATCGCTGTCAAATCCGATCATCGGGCATGTGTCCCACCCCCGGTTCTTGGCGGCAAGCATAAACATCATCGCAGAAAGAGAAGCATTGCGAATCGCCTCTTCCTTCATGAATGGCTCCCCGCGCGACTCGTAAAATTGGGTATTGTTTTCAACCATTTCCTGCAGCTCAAAGTCCTTAATAATTCCTAAATCCCTCATGCCTTCGTTGATTTTTTCCGTTTGCCGGTAGGCGTAGCGGTCTCCCGTCACTAAAATCACGGCAGAGGCTGAATGCACTTTATATTGGCCGCTCGCAGCTTCCCTGATTTTTTCTTTTAAATCCTTCTCCAATACCACTTTATACTCTGCGTGCTGCAAATTGAACGCCGAAGGTGCAAGCTTTATATCCTCAAAGATAGGCTCCAAATCTTTCACCGTAATTTGAACATCTTCCAGAAAATTATTTGCAGAGTGACGCGTTTCGATAAGCTCGTTAAATTCCATTCTCAAAAAACTCCATTCATCTATCCTTTTGCCTAAATATCCTTATTTATATGATCGGCGGTAAGCTACCTATTGTTTAGCGACGCTCACATGAATCAAAGAGAACGCGTTACAATCATCAGTTTTGGAGAGACCGCCGGCATGGTGTCGGGCTTCTGTCGATAAACATGCACAAATGCCTTGTCACCGGCGTCATAGCAGCTTCTGTCACCACATTATTTTTTCTTCGAACCTTGTATTATTCAGCAATCAACCATGATACGCCAAAATCAAAATGCTATAATTGAGAAAAAATGTGAAAGAAAGCAGCGTGTGAACTATGAAACTATCCTTTTTGCCCAGTACCATTTTTATCGATCCAAGTGGTCAGAGTATAGGGCATCCCGCATAACCTTGATGAAGCTCAATGGGATAACTGGAATCTCGAATTGCAGCAGTTTTTGTTGAATGAAGAAAACGTCTTCTTTTCATTGCCTGCATATAGGGGAAACCGCTGGGTCCGTGCCGTTTTGTTAAATCCTTTTCTCTTAAATACCCTTATTCAAAGGGTTTTTGAAAAAATTGATCAGTTTTATGATCAGGAGATATCGTGTTAGATGAATAAACAGAATTTGAAAAGGAGGAGAAATATGACAAGGAAAGTTGGCACAGAAGATGCCATTCAAAGATGGAACCGATTTGCCGATGCATATGCCGCCAATCATACCGAACTTGGAGACATCCACAAAGAAGTGTTTTTAAATCCTGCTATTTTTTCTCTCATTGATACGGTAAAGAATAAACGTGTGCTCGATGCCGGGTGCGGTGAAGGGTATTTCAGCAGGCTGCTGGCCAAGGCCGGAGCGAGTGTAACGGCTGTCGATTACTCCCCGAGAATGATCGACATTGCCAAGGAAAGAACGCCGGATGATTTGCCGATTAAGTATCGGCACGGCAACTGTGAAGACCTGAATATGTTCGAAGACAAAAGCTTTGATTTGATTATATCGAATATGGTCATGCAAGACCTTGCGGATTATGAAAAAGCGTTTCAAGAAATGCATCGGCTGCTGACAGACCGCGGATTTTTTATTTTTTCGATTTTGCACCCCTGCTTCATTACGCCGGAAAGCGGCTGGGAGAAAACAAAAGACGGAAAAAAACTGCATTGGAACGTTGATCGGTATTTTTATGAAGGTACATACGAACAAAAGCTTGGCGATCGGGAGAATATGCTGTTCTTCCATAGAACCTTAACGAGCTATATTAACACTTTGATGAAAACGGGCTTCATGCTGGAAGGCATAGTAGAACCAAAGCCATCAGAAGAAATCCTGAAAAAATATCCGTCATTTGAAGAAGATTTCAGATGTCCTGATTTTATCGTTTTTAAATTAAAAAAACGTTAAAAGCAAGCATTTGAAACAAGAACGATTAAAAGTAAAAAGTATTCATTTTTCTTTTGCAAACTTCAAAAACAAGAAAAATATAACGATGATTATACAATAATTCAATGGGTTTATAAAAATATTCATGTTTAACGATATTTGCAGTAAAATCCACAATATAAAAATTACAATTATAGAAGGTAATATTAACTTATTCATATGGAAACACCTTTATATATATCAGATTAAAATAACGAGGGATTTCTCTTTCCCTCGTTATTTTTTTCTTTTAACATTAATCAAAGCAAGATGCTGCAGCACCCGTCAATCCTCTACCGACGCCGCCAACAATAGTTCCTACAAGGCCAGCACTAACCGTTCCAACAATGGGTATCGTAACAGTACCAACAGCCGCTCCTGCTAATCCCCCTGTACCTGCGCCTGGAAATTAAAAACCTGTATTTTCCATTTTGCCACAACTCACCTTTCAACATGTCTTCTCAACATAGAAATTATTCTATTCAAATAAAAACTATGTACAAATAATATGGGGTTCAAAGACTCAACCCTATCGAAGATATACTTAACATACCCACAATCTTTTGACGGTCACCTTTAAGAGAAGAAGCGAAGCGAAGTGAATGTGCTTTGTGCATTTGCTATATGTCCTACCAATTTTCTTACGGGAAGCCCCCGTCTATATGATTGGATAGTTTGGTCTTCCTTTAAAATACAGTTATAGCACCGTTATTTGCTCTTCAACAAGATTATAGCAATCAAACTCAGTCGCAAATCGGTTCTTTTTTCACTCTTGAAACGGTCATCCCATCGCCGATCGGCATCAACAGGGATTCTAATTGAGGATGGGCGGCGACCGCTTGATTGAATTTCTTCATGGATTCGGTATGACGCTTCGGTGCAGCATCATCGTCTGCTACACTTCCCCCTGCAAGCACGTTATCGGCAACGATTATAGCGCCAGGTTCCGCCAATTTGATGCAATAAGCCAGGTAATGTTCATAATTTCCTTTGTCTGCATCGATAAAGAAAAAATCGAATCGCTTTTGATTGCTGGCTAATGTTTCAAGGCTTTCCAGAGCCGGTTCTGTCATATCCGGTACCTGGCTGCCGAATCCCGCTTTAGAGAGATTGCTGTGTGCCAGGCCGATGGAAGGAAGAATTTTTGAAATCGGACAATAATGTGATGGTGCACATTACAAAAATTAGAGAAAAAATAGAAGAAGACCCCAAACACCCTATATACATTAAAACTGGAACGGAATATAAAATATGAGGAAGTTTGGAATTAAGCTTGTTGCAAAGCTTCTTGGCGCGATTGCAATTAGTTTTCTTGGAAGTCACCATACATACATCAACACGCCCTCAACCCCGTCGACTGGTACCTTTGCCTTCGAAAAAGCGAAACGCGAGAACAAGCCTGTTCTCGTATCTGGTATAGCTTGATCGGGCATCTATACCCATATCCTAGGATAATCCACTCATGTAGAACTCCATTAAAAGATAACAGAAGCCATTTTAAACGATAATGCCATTTGTTCAAATAATACAGTTTACCTTTTATGTCATTCATTTTTTAAAACCTGTAATCCGTAACTATGCGGTAGCAGGTTTTTTTATTTACTTGACTTAGAGTTAACTCTAAGTTGTAAACTAACTTTAATCAAAAGAGAGGGATGATGTTTGTTGTATTCCATTAGTAAAGCTGCTGAGAAGACTAGTATTAGCTCGTATACATTAAGATATTACGAAAAGATCGGGTTACTTCCACCACCAAAACGAAAAAACAGTGGAAGGCGTTTTTATACAGAGACCGATATTCAGTTCATGACATTCCTTAAAAGTTTAAAGGAAACAGGTATGTCTTTGGAGGATATTCATGAGTTTGTCAAAGACGGCTGCATTTTGGAAAAAATCAATTCGGATGTTAAATCGGCACAACTCTCCCCGTCTATAAATAAACGTATTGAGATTTTAACCAAGCACTTAGAGAAAATGGAAATTAAAAAAAACGAGCTGGAAGAAGTAATTTCTACTACAAAAGGAAAACTGAATACATATTATTCAATTTTGAAAGAGGAAGTGGAAAACAAATGAAACATTTAAATATATACCTGATGTTACTTGGCTTCTCTATTTTTACAGGAGCTACTTTTAATCTTGCAAAATATACAGTTGGATATTTTTCTCCATCGTCTTCTGCGGCATGGCGTTTCGGTTTAGCTGCTGCGGTGATGCTCATCATTTTGATTTTTACTGAAGGTATAAACAAGAGTCAATTACGGAAAAACGCCGTTTCATACATTGTGCTTGGAATCATAGGTATCTTTGGATTTAATGCATTGTTTTTTGTTGGGTTGAAATATACATCTCCCGTTAACGGAGCATTAATAATGGGTCTGAATCCTTTATTAACAACAATTCTCGCTCGAATAATCTTAAAGGACAAAATTACAAAAAAACAAGCGCTCGGCATATTCTTTGCTTTCATCGGTGTATTGTTAGTTATTACACAAGGTTCTATCGAAACCATTAAAACCTTATCAATTTCAGGCGGAGACTTAATAATCTTTACAGGTAACATTTGTTGGGCACTTTATGGTGTACTTGGACGTCGGTTTGTAAAGGATGGAACTCCACTATCTACAACCACTTATACGATGGTTATCGGTGCTGTTAGTTTAATAGTAGTTTCCTTATTTACATCCAATCCTGTTTCTTTACCGAACATCCCGATTGGAGTTTGGGGAGCAATTGCCTTTATGGCTTTCTTTACAAGTGTTTTGGGTTACCTATGGTGGAATCAGGGGATTAAGGAGATTGGGGCAAGTAAAACATCTTTATTTTTCAACCTTGTTCCCGTTGTAACGATGATTATTTCATTTGCTGTTGGAACACCGATAAAGGTATTTCAAGTTATTGGGGCTGTGTTAGTTATATTAGGCGTTTTAACTGCTTCGGGGGTAATACGTATTCCTAAGTACACTACTAAAGAACAGTCAGCTGTATAAAGAAACAGGGATTATTTTTGAGAAAATGTGTTAAGTTAAATATAAACTAATTATAGGAAGAAGGTGATCCCATGCCAAATAAAAGTAAACCCAATAGATTAATCGCTGAGAAGTCTCCATACTTACTCCAACACTCCCACAACCCCGTCGACTGGTTCCCTTGGGGAGAAGAAGCATTTGACAAAGCAAAACGCGAAAACAAGCCGGTTCTGGTCAGCATCGGCTATTCGACTTGCCATTGGTGCCATGTCATGGCTCATGAAAGCTTCGAAGATGAAGAAGTCGCGAAGCTCCTGAATGAAAAATTTGTCTCTATTAAAGTGGACCGAGAGGAGCGGCCAGATGTGGATTCAATTTATATGACGATCTGCCAGATGATGACGGGGCAGGGCGGCTGGCCGCTGAATGTGTTTTTGACGCCTGATCAGAAGCCTTTTTATGCGGGTACATATTTTCCGAAGACAAGCCGGTTTAACCGGCCGGGGTTTGTTGAGGTGGTGAAGCAGCTTTCCGATACTTTTGCGAAAAACCGGGAACATGTTGAGGATATTGCCGAAAAAGCCGCCAACAACCTGAGAATCAAAGCGAAAAGCGATGCCGGCGATGCGCTCGGCGAAGACATGTTGAGGCGGACGTATCAACAGCTGATCAATAGCTTCGATGCGGCATACGGCGGTTTCGGAAGCGCACCGAAATTTCCGATCCCCCATATGCTGGCATTTCTGCTTCGCTATCATCAATACAGCGGCGAGGAAAACGCGCTGTACAGCGTGACGAAAACGTTGGACAGCATGGCGAACGGCGGCATTTACGACCATGTCGGCTACGGGTTCGCCCGCTATTCGACAGACGACGAATGGCTCGTTCCCCACTTTGAAAAAATGCTTTACGATAATGCTTTGTTGCTGATCGCATATACTGAAGCCTATCAAATCACGAAAAACGACCGGTATAAACAGATTTCCGAGCAGATCATCACATTTGTCCGCCGCGAAATGACCGATGATAAAGGCGCTTTTTATTCAGCGCTTGATGCCGACACGGAAGGCGTGGAAGGCAAATATTATGTGTGGTCAAAAGACGAAGTCCTCGAAACGCTCGGGGATGAACTCGGCGAATTGTATTGCGCTGCCTACAACATCACGCAAGAAGGGAATTTTGAAGACCGCAATATTCCAAACTTGATCTACACCAGGCTGGAAGACATTAAAGATGAATTCGTGCTGACAGATGAAGAGCTTCAGAACAAGCTTGAAGAAGCGAGAATAAAACTTTTTGAAAAACGGCAGGAAAGAACGTATCCGCATGTCGACGACAAAGTGCTGACATCTTGGAACGCTCTGATGATCGCGGGTCTTGCCAAAGCGGCGAAAGTCTACAATGCGCCCGAATACTTGGAGATGGCACGGGCGGCAGTCGAGTTTATCGAGAATAAATTGATTCAAGACGGACGCGTCATGGTCCGCTACCGTGACGGCGAGGTGAAACATAAAGGGTTTATCGATGACTACGCCTTCCTGCTGTGGGCCTATATCGAATTGTATGAAGCATCACTTGATTTAACCGATTTGCGAAAAGCCAAAAAGCTCGCCGCGGACATGACCGGGCTGTTCTGGGATGAAGAGCACGGCGGTTTTTATTTTACGGGAAGCGATGCCGAGGCTTTGATCGTGCGGGATAAAGAAGTATACGACGGCGCCCTCCCGTCCGGAAACGGCGTCCTGGCCGTGCAGCTGTCCCGGCTGGGTCGGCTGACCGGCGATTTATCGCTCCATGATCAAGCGGCAAAAATGTTTTCGGCATTCCATGGAGACGTCTCCGCTTATCCGAGCGGCCATACAAACTTTCTCCAAGGCCTGCTGAGCCATGTCATGCCGCAAAAAGAAATCGTTGTGTTCGGAAAGCGCCATGACCCGGACAGACAGAAGATCGTAAGCGCTTTGCAGCAGGCCTTCCAGCCGAACTATGCCGTCCTCGCCGCAGAATCGCCTGACGATTTCAAAGGGATTGCCGACTTTGCGGCCGAATACAAAGCAGCCGATAACAAAACGACTGTCTATATTTGTGAAAACTTCGCCTGCAGACAGCCGACGACGAATATAGACGAAGCGCTCGATCAGTTGGTTTAAACGGATGCCATCATGGGAATAACATCTGCAAACACCTAATCAGAAAGGGGTTATGACCATGAAGCAAAAGAATCTGATCTCAGGTCTCGCCGTTGTTGCCGGAGTCACCGCATATATTCTCAAAGACGAAACAAACAGACAAAAACTGAAATCGTACTTGCAAAACGTGAAAGAAAAGATCCCTTACTTTTCGGAAAAACACAACGTAGATTCATTCCCGGTTGAAAAAGCAGGCCATCCGTCTCCGCAAGATATCGAAGATAACAAAATGGTATCGGAAGGATCCATGTACCCTGTTCAATACTACGATGAAAAGAAAAAATAGCGATGCATGAGCTGTCATACTTAATGGCAGCTTTTCTGCTGCCGTTCTAAAAACTGCAAGCGGATTATAAATATAAAAATCCAAAAATAAAGCCGCCCGGTCGGCAGCCTCTTCAAACCTTATATTTTATTTTCATAGCAATAATGATTGACAAGCTCTTCAATTAAATCATGTTCTGGAAACTCTCCGTGAAACTCAAAGGGAATCTCCTCGACAAACCGGCCGCGCCGGTATACATGGATGGCGCCGTTTTGTCTGGTCACGCTGTATTCCGGTTCAAACGTGTATCCGTTCCGCTCTATTGCACCCATTGATCATGCCCGCCTTTCAAAACAACAGTTCATACACTTCGTTTAATTCTCTTGTTCGTTTATGGTCCTGTTCATTCAGCGCATATTTCATCTCATGTTCAAGCACTTGATTCAGAAATTCCATTTCCCGCTCCTCCAAGTGCTCGACAAACTCTTCCTCATTGGCATATCGCCCGGAAACGACTTTTCTGTAAATGTTTTGTCCTATGCCGTGTTCAAGGTGATTCGACAATGACTCACGGAGGTAGCCCAATGTTGTGTCCATGATTCAATCTCCTTTTTTACCTTATAGGTTGGGTGAATTCTTGATGATTCATGCATGAGCGGGCCAAATTTTCAATAAGAAAAAGGCAGTAAAAACTTTCTCCTCCCCACATGGTAGCGCCTAAAGCCGGCAAATGAATCCCAAGCGCTTTAAAGAAGAGAAAATTCAAAAGATCATAAACACTTCCAAATAAGCGAGAGCTTTCTTTATGATTTGATCCAGTCAAGCATCGCGTTCACGATCTCATCCTGCTGTTTAACAGCTGGGATCTTCGCGGGACGATCCCCCTTTTGTTCGCCATACATACCAAATTGCGCGTGGTTTCCCCCTTTGATTTCCTCAAACACTGTTGTATCAGGCAGGTTCTTTCTGGAGGCTGCTGTTTTTTCTTGAGTTGAAAGGCCATCGCGTTCACCAGATATAGAAAGAACACGGTACGGCGCATTTTTTATCGATTGCGAATCAGAAGGATAGGAGGCGAGAAAATAAAGCCCGTCAATCTTATCTGGATGCTTTTTAGCGTACATGGCTGCTGCCGTCCCTCCTAAAGAATGACCGCCGAGATACCAATGATCAATACTGCTGTTTTCTTTTATAATCCTTTCTGCTTGATCAGGATTGAAAATGGCCAAAGAAAAAGGCATGCGCGGGATAAAGACACTGTAACCATTTTGTTTAAGCTTTTCGCCGATGTAAGCATAAGCAAGCGGTTCAACTTTTGCCCCGGGATATAAAATGATCCCCGTATTTGCCCCATCCGCTTGAAATGTGTAAACACCGTTTTTACTTTCGACTTGATCAAGGTTGATCATCTTTTTGAGTTTGTTTGATGGTTCATATGTGAAACGGCTCCACACAAAAAACGCGCTGAATAACAGAACAAAAACTGCGATTAACGAATAAACCGCAGTTTTCAAAACCTTTCTTCGTTGCATGTTTCACCAGTCTTCCTCTGTTTGGTTTTAATTTAGCTTCTGGAAAACCCACCGCGGCTCACCCGTCGGAAGTGCGGCTTCTGCATCCTCCCAGTTGCAGTTTGCATAAAAAGGCAATGATCGCAGCACCATTAATGAAAAAACGATATACTCAGCAATCAGGCCGAAGGTATTTTTCCGTGATTTAAAATGTGCTGGAGTTCATTAAGCCTTTGAATTTGATAAGTCGGCTCAATGTCCGTATCATTCGCTAATATGCCCGGATTCATCCAGCATGTATCCAATCCGGCCAGCCGTCCCCCTTTTATGTCCGCTGTCAATGAATCCCCGATAATCAGCCCTTGATCGGCAGAAAAATGAGGAATCCGTGCAAAAACGTAATCAAAGTATTCTTTCATCGGCTTTTGAAAACCGGTGTCCTCTGAAACAAAAATCCCTTTAAACATCGGGTATAATCCTGAAGCATGCAGACGCTTATACTGCGTTTTTGAAATACCGTTCGTCACGATATATAATTCATATTGATCCTGGAGGCTTTCAATTAATTCAAGAGCGCCGTCCATCAACTGATGTCCTTCTTCAAGGAAGCTGCGATACTTCTCCTCAAGCAAAACGCCGTCAGCCTCTAGACCATATTCTTTGAATAAAAGGGAAAAACGCGTATTTACCACTTGGCCGCGGTCTATCTCCCCTTTTTCAAACGCCCTCCATAAACCTTGATTGATTCGTCTATAATTCGCTTCTATTTCAGCTGTTAAAGAAATTTGCCGCTCCTCAAAAAGCTTACGCAGTGCTGACTTTTCCGCCGCACCGAAGTCTAATAGTGTGTCATCCACATCAAAAAATAAAGTACGATAATTTTTCACAGATGTTCCTCCGTTTACTGTTTTGTTTAGTAGTTGAAATGGCCTCTATATCCCCGCCCCCGCCTGAATTGATAAAACCGGATCGCCATCGATTACTTGATAAGCAAGTGCAGTCCACCCGCCTTGCTCGGGAGAAATAGTCACCCTGTCGATTCCATAATGGTCCTTCAACATTTTTTCAAGACTGAACATTGCGTTCACCTCCGCAAAAAACACACTCCCGGCTCACTTGCCGGGAGTGCGGCCATCATCTGATTAGTCAATTTCCTTTGCATCAGGTTTCAGCTGCTGAACGCGCCTCATGTACTGTTTGACTTTCTCGGCTTCTCTGAAAAGGTATTGTTCATCAAGATGTTCAGCGACTGCTGCGGCTGTCTCTTCAAACAGATCCCCCATCTTAAACAAGCTGTGCCATACACGCTCATAATCAGCTGGCGGATACGTCTCCAAAAGCCTTTCCCACGTATTTCGATCAACATAGCGATCAAGAAACTTTGCATTCTTGCCTATGCTCAGCGAAAAGCCCGTTTCAAATCCGACCTTCCATTCGAGCATTTTCAGCAGCATGGCCCTGACAAGATTTAAGTGATCGAGTGCATAAAGGATTTCCTGCCGCCACAACCCTTTGGCCACATATGTCGATGTCCACCAAAATTCATTGCAGCAGTCGGCGAAGCATTGCGGGGACGGTTTTTGCACCCAATATTCCCGATCCGTCGGCGGCGGGATAGCGGGCAAATCCTGATCCTTATCAAGCAGGATCACGGTCAAACCGTCTTCCCGGCAGTATTCCAGCTTTTCTTCCAGCGGCACAAGAATCAAATCAATGCGGCTGCCGTCTGTAAATAACATTAAATACGAAAAGCGGTTGCCAAGCTCATTCGGAAACAGCTCCATCGCTTCCGGCGTCTGCATGATGATCCGCTCTCCAAAAACGTCCACCCAGCCCGGCTCATCGAGAAATGACTGCATATCTGTTACAACATAGACCATATCATAATCGCGAAAAGGGTCTTTCGGGACGTTCGGATTCGTCCGCGAACCGTTCATGCCGACCGCTCTGACACGGCTGTCCTCCCGTGCGACCTTCAGCACCAAATCGATGATTTCCTGCTCTGTACGCATGTATATAAACCTCCTTTTTTTAATGGTTATAGAAAAACGTGATGAGGAGGTCCGCGAATACGTGGTTATATGAAATGCTCTGGAAACGTCATCAATATATCCTCCCTCTTTTAGCGAATGGCTTTCAGATAGTCTTCAAGGCGATCAAGCTGTGAAGAAAAGCCTTCGGCCATCCCTTTATCCAGCAGCTGGTGAAGCTCTTCCGGAGAAGAGAAATGAGAGCGTGTGATCAGATTTGTCTGTTCCCCGTGCTCTTTGAAATAAACCTCAATTAAAATCTCCGGCATGCCGGGAATAACATTCCCTTCCTCATCTGTAAACATATCCGTGTACACGATCCTTTCCGGTGCCGAAATCTCTTGAAAAACAGCCTTGCCGCAAGATTTCCGGCCATAGAATTCGCCTTGGTTTTCATCTCTGCATTCCATACAATAAAGCCATACGCCACCTGGCTGAAACTCAAACCTGCTGTTGGCAGTCTGCCATCCTTTCGGCCCCCACCAGCTTTCCAAATGCGCTGACTCAGAAAAAGCCTTAAATACCAGTTCCCGCGGCGCCTCGAAACTCCGCTCCATGACCAGGGTTTTCCCCTCTGATTTCCCTTGAACGCTGTGTGCCTCTTTGTGATCGGACATCTCGATTCCTCCTTGATTGAATATCTAAATGAAACAGAAAAAACCCTGTGCCAGCAAGTGTTTTATTTGCGAATCTTGATCAGCTGCCGCTCCTCAAAATAAAACATGCCGGCAATTTCATCGATGTATTTCTTTTTATCCAGTTTGACATGCTTGCCCAGCTGAAGAGCCTTTATATCAATGAAAAAGTCTAAGCGGTCGTCTTTTTCTCTGTCCTCCTCACCGTCCCAGCAAGAGTAAACTTCAATATCTTCGCCATCGGCAATATTTGAATTGATATAGCTGAATAGCGCCCTTATGTCATTTCCGGGTCTATGCAAACAGCCGGTTGCCTCATACACAAACGGCTTGCTGAATTTTGTTTTGATCATTTCGTACCCTTGATCAAGCTCAGCGATGCTAATCAAACCTTCTTCTGTTTGATCCAGGAAACTCCCCAGCGGAAGCTCCTGATCGGCTGCAATAAAATGATGGAGTGTCAACTGTCTTCCCTCTTCTTTCCGGTATAAAAAAGAACCCTATTAAAGGGTTCTTCAAATCGCTCATTTTTCCTGCTCAGCAGTTATTTCCGTCAAGGTCGCACTGCAAGCCGGCTGCAGGCTTTTGTTTGCTTTCCTCTTCAATCACCTGTTCAAACACTTCCCTCGCAGCGGCCCCGGCGATCCGTTCATTGCCAATGATAAATGTCGGAACGGCCGTAATGCCTGCTTCTTCGTAAGCGTGTTGGAGCGCCTTCCGCTGCACGTCCTGATATGTTCTGGAGCTTAAAGCTTCTTTAAAAGCCTGCTCATCCAGTCCGGCTTCTTTAGCCAGCGCTGTTAATACGTCGATGTCGCCAATATTTTGATCTTCCTGGAAAAACGCTTGATAAATCCGGTCATTGTACGCTTTCGCTTTACCGTGTTCTTTCGCAAAGTGGTAGCCTTCATGAGCCAAATCTGTATAAGGATGCGGAGAGACGTTCGGGAGCTTCATGTGGACGCCCCAAGCCTCGATTCGCGGCTTAATAGCGCCGTCCCACATCGCCAATTTTGATGGATCATTTAACGGATCAAGCTGCTCAGATGGGCGCGGCCTCAGTTCGAATGGCAGCCACTCGACTTCCACATCTTTGCCTTCGATCGCTTTTTCGAATTGGTCTTTTCCGAGGAAACAGAATGGACAGACATAATCGGAATATACTTTAATATTTATCGTCATATTTTTCTTCCTTTCTTATCATTCAATCAACTGTATGTAACAATAATAGTTACAATTATCTCTCCTGTCAATCTTTTTAGCATGAAGTTAAAATCCGCAATGATCGGGAACTTTCTGCTGTTTATATCGTAATATGATGAGTTACAGCTTGCGCCATCCACTTCTTTGACAAATATCGAAAAGGAGTTTATCAAATGAAAATAGAAAACAACAATAGCATGAAACCGTTTTTCTCCATGATTCTCACATCCGGCGTACCCAGGCTGGCTTTAACCGTCGGTTTGACCGCAAGCCTCGTCACGACATTGGTCGGCCTGTCCATTCCGCTGTTGACAAGAGAAATGGTTGACGGCTTTTCTGCCCATTCGATCAATCTGGCCTTAGCGGGAATCCTTGCTCTCGTTTTTATCGTTCAAGCGGTCTGCGACGGGTTTTCGACCTATTTTCTTTCCTATGCCGGGCAAAAAGTGGTCGCTTCCCTGCGCGAGCGTATGTGGTTCAAGCTGCTGCGCCTTCCTGTCCGCTACTTTGACGAAAAGACGAGCGGTGAAACCGTCAGCCGTGTTGTTAATGACACCGGCATTGTTGAAAGCTTGATTTCCGACCATTTTCCGCAGTTTGTTTCCGGCATCATCACCATTGTGGGATCGGTAATCATTTTGCTGATCATGGATTGGAAAATGACACTGCTCATGCTGATCTCCGTTCCGATCACGACCTTCATCATGATCCCGCTCGGCATGAAAATGCAGCGTATCTCCAAAACGCTGCAGGATGAAACAGCTTCTTTCACCGGACATGTCCAGCAGACATTGAGCGAAATCAGATTGATGAAAGCATCAAACGCCGAGCATACAGAAAAAACGAACGGGTTATCAGGCATTTCGAAGCTCTTTCAATACGGCCTCAAGGAAGCCCGTATATTTGCGCTCGTCTCCCCGTTTATGCACCTTGTCATTATGATTGTGATCGTCGCCATCATCGGCTACGGCGGCATCCGCGTCTCTGAGGGAACGATGTCGGCAGGCTCGCTGATCGCCTTTTTGCTTTATCTGTTTCAAATTATCTTCCCGATCACGTCGTTCACAATGTTTTTCACTCAGCTGCAAAAAGCAAAAGGGGCAACAGAGCGGATCATCGAGATTTTGCATACTGAAGAGGAAGAGGGCCAGGAAGGACTTGAGATGGATATCTCCAATCTGCCGATACATGTCGAGAATGTATCTTTCTCTTACGGCGATGACGAGCCTGTCTTGCGGGAGGTATCTTTCGACGTCGATCCCGGGCAGATGATTGCATTTGTCGGTCCGAGCGGCGGCGGAAAAACGACGATGTTCGGCCTCTTGGAACGATTTTACGAACCGGACTCAGGGGCCATTAACATCGGGGAAACACCGATCAACAAGCTGTCGATGAAATCGTGGCGCAGCCAGATCGGCTACGTGTCTCAAGACAGCCCGATGATGTCCGGCACTATCCGTGAGAACTTGTGCTACGGCTTGGACCACGCCGACAGCATTGACGATCCAGAACTGTGGAAAGTCGCGGAAATGGCTTATGCCGACACATTTATTAAACAATTTCCAGAGCAGCTTGATACGGAAGTCGGCGAACGCGGCGTCAAGCTATCCGGCGGCCAGAGACAGCGGATCGCCATCGCCCGCGCCTTCCTGCGCGACCCGAAAATTTTAATGATGGACGAAGCGACAGCCAGCCTCGACAGCCAATCAGAAGCCATCGTCCAGCAGGCGCTCGCCCGCCTCATGGAAGGCCGCACCACCTTCGTCATCGCCCACCGGCTATCGACAATCGTGAACGCGGACCAAATTATATTTATCGAAAAAGGCGAGATCACAGGGCGGGGGCGGCACCACGAGCTGATTGCTTCGCATGCGCTGTATCGTGAGTTTGCGGAGCGGCAGTTGACGTGAACTTTTATGAAAGAGGAGGTCATTCACATGAACTTTCAACTCGAGGAAGCAATCGAAATCCTGGAGCGCACACCACAAACGCTGAGTCAGCTGCTGACCGGATTATCAAGTCCCTGGATCAGCTGCAATGAAGGCGCCGACACGTGGAACGCCTTTGATGTCGTCGGCCATCTCATTGAAGGAGAAAAAAACAATTGGTTGCCGCGAATCAAAATGATCGTGACAAAAGGAGCAACGGAACCTTTTCCGCCGTTCGACCGCTTCAGCCAGTTGAATCAAAACGACGGGAAAACGATGGAACAGCTGCTTAACGAATTTGCTGAAATCAGGCGGGCGAATCTGGAAGCATTACGGCAGATCATTGATCCTGAAACCGACTTCGAACAAACGGGAATGCACCCTGAGTTTGGAATCGTCAAGCTGAGAGAACAGATCTCGACATGGGTTGCCCACGACCTCACTCACATCTTGCAAATCGCAAGAGTGCTGGCGAAGCGGTATCAGGATGATGTCGGCCCTTGGAAGGCTTATTTGCGGATTTTAGCGGACTAAATAAAAAACATCCGCTCGTTTTACAACGGTCGGATGTTGGATTTTTCGACTCGTCATATCACAACCTGTCAGCACAGATAAGATATGAGGAATGAAACCATTGAATCTTCAACACCAATCAAGGCAACATATTATGAGCTGATTTCTTTTACAGGTCCTGCTTTCCGTTTGTAATGCGAACTGAAAGTCACCAAAACAGCGACAATCGCAATCGTAACCTCCAATGCCCCAAACCATGTAATAGAAGCCAGCGATATTTTTTCTACAAAAATCCCTCCGATTCCTGCACCTGCGGCCATGGCGAATTGCATCATCGATTGATTAATGCCGAGCAATACACCTGACAATTCCGGTTCGAGTGTCGCTAAGTGATATTGCTGCGTCGGGCCGGTAGACCATGCGGCAAACGACCATAATATGAGAATCAACAGTACTCCGACATAAGAATGGGTGACAAGCGACAGCAAAATCAGTGCGATGATATGCAGTGTCATCCCGCCAATGAGTGTAAAGGGAACGCCCCATTTATCGGTGCTATATCCGCCAAACTTCGATCCAACCAAGCTGGCGATTCCAAATATAAGCAAAAAGCCGCTAAGCAAATTGCCGCTTATCCCTGAAACGGTCAGAAGGTAAGGAGACAGATAAGTATATGCAACGGAATATCCTCCAAGCCAGAAAAAAGTGATTGATAACCCCATTGCTACTTTCCGGTTCTTTAAAAGAGAAAGCTGTTGAAGCAAAGGAACGGGCTTATCGCCTTCAGTATGCGGCAAGATCAAGAATATAACAATCATTGCGATGAATCCCAATAAAGCAATTCCTCCAAATACAGACTTCCAGCCTAATGCTTCTGCCGTCATTCTTCCGAGTGGAACACCTATGATTAAAGAAGCGGTAAACCCCATGACCACTGTAGCAATTGCACCGCCCTGCTTACCCGCCGGTGCGATTTTGGCGGCAATTGTTAATGCCGTGACCACAACCATGCCTGCCCCTAAGGCCATAATGACCCGCGCTGCAACAAACCAGCCATAGCCAGGCAGGGTAAAGGCCAGAATATTTCCTATTACAAACAAACCGAGAGCATACATCATTAACTTGCGCCTATCCATACTTGCCGTCAACGCCATGAGAACCGGTGTGAAAACTGCATACACAAGTGAAAAGATCGTAATCAGCTGACCCGCGGCAGCTAAAGTGATCCCGAGTGTATGGGCGATCTGATCCAAAATCCCGGAAATAATGTACTCTGAAGTCCCTACCAAAAAACTGATGATCGCTAAAATATAAATTTTCCAAGCACTAAACATCATCGTTCGCTCCTTCTTCGTTTTATATATTTACATATCACGAAATAACGATATGTAAATCGAAAAATAAACACATCGGAATATGTCGATATGTATGGTGTAAAAATAAACACCTCGAGACGATGTTTATTTTTTAAATGCTCATATCTCTGTTTTAAGAAAGTCAGCAAGCTTTCTAATGGCCTCTTCATCTCTTTTGTAGTACGTATACTTTCCAATTCGTTCCGCCTTAATCAAGCCGGCTCTTAAAAGAATGGCGAGATATTGGGAAGCCGTCGATTGCGTCATTTTCAATTTGTCTGTAATTTGGCTGACACACACCCCGATTGTGTTCATATCAATCCCTTCATGGGGTTCAAAATGACGATCAGGCTCCTTCAGCCATTGCAAAATTAGCAGCCTTGATTCATTTGATAAAGCTTTGAAAATTTCAATAGGTTCCATACCAATCATTATATCTTCATATCGCAAATTGTCAATATGTATGGTGCTCTTTTGACTGTCAGTTCACTCCCGTTATTTAAAGAGTACATAAAAAATCGTTGCCATATCGGTACTTACCCTATATGGATGTTCATGGCTTCTGTCAATTCGGATTTATAGAAATAAAGTGTTTTAAAAAGGATGGGACTTATTTCAATCATTGATACCGCTTCATGTTCATCCGCGGATAAAAAACTGCACCGTCACACTTTTCGTCAGGTTGTTACGGTGCAGCGTATGATGGCGATGATGCAGCTTCCTGAATTACAAAACTACCTTTCAACCGCCTCTTCCAGCACAATAAACGAATACTTTTCAGGGTCGGCTAATACATAAAACAGCGAGAAGAACATCTTCCACCCACGAACCGGACTTCCGCATCTAAACTTTAACGCTTCTCCTTCATCTAACGTAAACCTCAAAGCTTGGCTTACACACCAATCAATTTTCACTTGTATCTCATGTTCGCCAGGCTCCAAATCAATTCGCAGCCTCCCGCCATCTTTGATTTTTCCAGCCTCAACACCATCAATCAGCACTGAGAATTTTCTCATTTTATTCATAAGTTGCGATGTTCTGTTAACTTCAACGTACGCCTCATTGTTCATGGTTACACATCCCCATAGTCTAAAGTTATTATGTACGAGCATCCGCGAGCTTGCTGGCGAACGGGCTTCGCTTAAACACCGCGCCTTTTTTGTTTTCTTCTAGAGACTCGCAAACACAAAAATACCCCTCCAGATCATCCAATCCAAGAGGGGTACAAACTTTTATTTCAAACAACGACTCCTATTCCACCGTCACACTCTTCGCC
Source organism: Bacillus sp. LB7 (assembly GCF_030449715.1). NCBI lineage: Bacteria > Bacillati > Bacillota > Bacilli > Caryophanales > Bacillaceae > Bacillus > Bacillus sp. LB7. The sequence goes on along the minus strand of NZ_JASGCA010000013.1, from coordinate 22,581 downwards.
AAGTTCCTCGGCTTATCAACATCACAGCCGCGGTGCAGCGCTGCATAGTATGCGATCAGCTGCAGCGGGATGACGGAGACGAGCGGAGAAAGCTCCGGATGCACTTCCGGCAGGACAAAGCGGTCGTCTGCTTCTTCCAGGCCTTTCAGCGAGATCACGCAAGGGTTGGCGCCGCGCGCTGTCACTTCCTTGACGTTTCCGCGGATGCTTAAGTTGACGTGCTCTTGTGTCGCAAGGGCAATGACCGGTGTGCCGTCTTCGATCAATGCGATTGTACCGTGCTTCAATTCGCCGCCGGCGAAGCCTTCAGCTTGAATGTAAGAAATCTCTTTCAGCTTCAGGGATCCTTCGAGGCAGACGAAATAGTCGAGACCGCGGCCGATGAAGAAAGCATTGCGTGTTACCGTCAAGTATTCACGTGCGATCATTTCCATTTCGTCTTTCTGGTCGCAAAGGGCTTCCATCGCGTTTCCGATGATGCCGAGCTCTTTAACAAGATCAAAGCCGAGTGCTTTTCCGCGGGTTTCCGCAGTCACAGCTGCCAAAATAGCGAGAACAGCGATTTGCGCCGTATATGCTTTTGTTGACGCTACCGCGATTTCCGGGCCGGCATTCAGTAAAAGCGTATAGTCCGCTTCACGGGAAAGCGTGGATCCCGGTACGTTGGTCAATGTCAGCGCTTTGTGTCCGAGCTTTTTCACCTGTACGAGAACCGCGCGGCTGTCAGCCGTTTCTCCGCTTTGAGAAATAAAGATAAACAGCGGCTTTTCAGAAAGCAATGGCATATTATAAGAGAATTCGCTTGCGACATGGACTTCAGCCGGAACTTTCGCCCATGTTTCGATAAATTGCTTGCCGACAAGGCCGGCATGATAGCTCGTTCCGCAGGCAATGATATAGACGCGATCCGCTTCTGCAACAGCATTTGCAATATCTCCAGGAATGGAAAGCTTGCCGTTTTCATCTTGGTACGTCTGAATGATTTTCCGCATGACAAGCGGCTGTTCATCGATTTCTTTTAACATGTAGTGAGGGTATGTGCCTTTTTCTATATCGCTCGCATCAAGCTCTGCAATATATGAGGCACGTGACATCAATTCTCCGTCAAGGTTTTTAATCACGACTTTTTTGTCTGTGACAATCACCATTTCTTTATCCATAAGCTCCACGTATTCGTTTGTCACTTGAAGCATCGCCATCGCGTCAGACGCGATCACATTGAAATGGTCTCCAAGGCCGACAAGAAGCGGGCTTTTATTTTTCGCAACATAGATTGTTTCTTTGTTTTCATGATCGAATAATGCAATCGCATAAGAGCCTTTGAGCAGCATGAGCGTTTGGCGGAACGCTTCTTCCGTGTCAAGGCCGTTATTGACGAATTGCTCGATCACTTGAACGACAACCTCTGTATCCGTATCGCTTTTAAGGGTTACATCTTGTAAATATTCGCGCGTCAGCTGAACATAGTTTTCGATGACGCCGTTATGAACAAGTGTAAATCGGCCTGATGCGCTTTGATGCGGGTGAGCGTTTAGACGGCTCGGTTCCCCGTGAGTCGCCCAGCGTGTGTGTCCGATTCCCGCTTGTGACTTTACGTTTGCATCAACGGCTAAGCGAAGATCGGCGATCCGTCCTTTTTCTTTAAACACGTGTACGCCGTCTTCGTTCGCTACAGCGATTCCAGCTGAATCGTAGCCGCGATACTCCAGCTTTTCCAAGCCTTTAAGTAAAATTTCCTTTGCATCAAGCTGGCCAATATAACCTACAATACCACACATAATTTTCTTCCTCCTAAAGTCGCAGGCAGGAGACGAAGAAAGTCTGCTTATCAGGCGGGGACATTCTTCGTCCCCTCCTACATGTTTTTTTATGGAAGATCATGCGATTTCCCTTTGTTCAAAGAGTCGCCTCTTTGGTTTGAGGAAATCCTTGCGGCTGTGATCTTGTGGTCAGCCGGGAGGCATCCGCCGAAAATTCGATAAACCTCCATCCTCGTCAACTAAGCTGTTTCATCCGTACGCTTAGTCCGGGCGCTATAACTATAAAAAATGGTTCTGCCCTGCCTTTCCTTTAAAATTAAAACAAGACAAGCTGATTTTACTATACGCTAAAGGAACCGTCAAACATTTTTCAAAATGGTTCACATTTTTTCCAAGATTGAACGGTTCCCTTTATCTTATGTCAAATCAGCATGTCTCGTTCGTCAGTCTTCTGCGGAAAATCACTCCGCTCCCATTTCAGCTTTCACGACATCTGCAATGCGGCCTACGTATTTCTCGCAAAGCTCCTTCGTTTTCGCCTCAGCCATGACACGCACAAGCGGCTCGGTGCCGGACGGGCGCACAAGGATGCGGCCGTCACCGTTCATTTCCTTCTCAACTTCTTCGATGACCGCTTTTACCTTTTCGTTCTCCGTCACTTTATGTTTATCGGTTACTTTCACGTTCAAAAGGAGCTGCGGAAACTTCTGCATCTCCGCCGCAAGCTCTGACAAAGACTTGCCTGTCATTTTGATCGTGTTCATCAGCATGATCGCAGAAAGCAGACCGTCGCCTGTCGTATTGTAATCAAGGAAAATCAGGTGTCCCGACTGTTCTCCGCCGAAAGTAAACCCGTCCTTTTTCATCGCTTCCACTACATAGCGGTCGCCGACCGCTGTCTGAACGCTTTTAATGCCTTCCGCTTCAAGCGCTTTGTAAAAGCCGAGGTTGCTCATCACTGTAGAGACAACTGTATTGTCCGCCAGGCGCCCCTCGCTCTTCAAGTACTTCGCGCATATGTACATGATTTGATCGCCGTCTACGATATTCCCCTTTTCGTCGACAGCGATCAAGCGGTCGCCATCCCCGTCAAACGCCATGCCGACGTCTGCTCCCTTTTCTTTCACAAATTCGGCCAGGGCTTCAGGGTGGGTTGAGCCGACTCCGTCATTGATGTTTAATCCGTTCGGAGAAGTCCCCATCGTCGATACATCTGCGTCAAGATCGGCAAACAGGTGGGTCGCCAGCGAAGATGTCGCTCCGTGCGCACAGTCAAGCGCGACATGAATGCCTGTGAAGTCTTCATCAGCAGATTGCTTAAGAAACTGCAAATATTTCTGTCCGCCTTCAAAGTAGTCGTTCACCATACCCAGATCAGCGCCTACAGGCCTTGGCAGGTGATCTTCAGGCTGATCCATCAGACGCTCGATTTCAAGCTCCTGCTCATCGGAAAGCTTAAATCCGTCGCCGCCGAAAAACTTAATTCCATTGTCCTCTACAGGGTTGTGGGAAGCTGAAATCATCACACCCGCTTCCGCGTCCATAGCCTTCGTCAAATATGCGACGCCGGGCGTCGAAATCACGCCGAGACGCATGACTTCTGCTCCTATCGAAAGAAGGCCTGCAACTAGGGCACCTTCCAGCATATGGCCGGAAATACGCGTATCACGGCCGATCAGCACCTTGGGGCGCTCCTTATCTTTTGTTAGGACATATCCGCCAAAGCGTCCGACTTTAAAGGCCAGCTCGGGTGTAAGTTCACTGTTTGCCACGCCTCTTACACCGTCTGTACCAAAATACTTGCCCATTAATATCGCTCCTTTTTGATTCATGAAGGTTGTGAATCCTTTTCAGAATGATTCTCTTCTTCTTCATCCTGACCATTATTTTTTTCGTTTTGGGTTGTTTGAGATGAGATTTTCACTCGAATGCTCTGCCGCGGCAGCGACCAAGTCATGTTCTGCGGTCCGTTTACTTCCAGCTTCACGTTATGCTCGCCGTCATCGAGATCCGCCACATTGACATAGAGCTCGACGTCGGAAGGCTGGAGTTTTTCGATCGCGGCTGTCGAGCCCTTTGCCGTGATATCCAGCTTGCCTGACTTCGGATCGAGAAATTCAAGATCTCGGCTGTCATTCAGCCCCGCGGTTTTAATTGAAACGTTCTGCAGTTTTTTCTCTTCTTCCTTGTCAACTTTCACCTTGATTTTCACTTTTTCGGGTGACACTTTTTTAGCGCCGTCCGGCACTTTAATGTTGGCTTCCAACTCAGTGTCATCTTTCATTTTACTTAAATCAACCTCATCGGCCTCGACAAATTCTAACGAATCAAGAACATTTTGCGGCCCGTAGACGGTTACCTCTCCCGGACTGATATCAAGGCTGGAAATGCTGATACCGTCAGGAAGGCTCCCTTTCCGGTCAACTTTGACGGGAATCTTTTTGCTGGGGCTTGTCACGGGAACGGTGATTTTAACGACGGATGGACTGATTTCAACCGGAAGAACATTTCCGTCCCTGTCGTACACTGTTAGCTTGGCTTCTTTTTCAACCGTCTGGTCGACGCCCTCTAAATTGATCGTCGCCTTAATGTTTTGGATTCTGTCGATCACGGCTTTTGAGCCGGTGACGCTGACGTTTTTCGGGTTGATAATCGGCAGCTCCGGCGTGTAGCCGTCTTTCATTTTGTTTTTATTATAAAAATCAACCTCGACCGGGAATTCCTTCGTCGTTTTTTCTTCGATGGTCACGGTTGTCACCGATGGATTGATGGTCAGAGTGAGGTCTTCGGCAACATTTCTGGCCTTCAGCTCGACTTTGTGCCTGCCTGTTTTCAGATGCTGCATATCGGCATAAATCTCAAAATCCTTCACTTGTCTGACCTTCTTGACGGTTCCTGTCGGGCCTTTAATCGTGACATTCACCGTCTGCGGCACGCCTGTTACGACGTAGTTTTCATCATCATAAAACGATTTGACCGGTATATCGGTGAGCGTCGCTTCGTCTGTCGTCGATGTCGGGAAAAACGATTCACCTGGTTTCTTCGGAGTCGGCGCTTGAGCGCTGTGGACCGCAAAGTAAAGAAGAAACGCGAACAATAATGCGACTACTTTGACAGCCCAGGGATTGTTTAAGAACTTATCCATTTTTCTTCGCCCTCCAATACCAGCGATTTGAGGAAGTTTCTCGCGAATTTTTCTTGAATTCCGCTTCAAGCATGTTTTTCAATGCCTCTTCCGATAAATCACGGTGAAGGTCTCCGTTTTTGGCGACGCTGATGCCGCCTGTTTCTTCGGATACGACAACTGTCAGACTGTCGGTCACTTCACTGATTCCCACTGCTGCTCTGTGCCTCGTCCCAAGCTCTTTTGATATAAAAGGGCTTTCTGAAAGCGGAAGGTAGCAGGCGGCTGCAGCAACCTCATCATTTTTCATAATTACGGCACCGTCATGAAGCGGTGTATTCGGAATAAAGATGTTGATCAATAGCTCAGAGCTGACCTTTGCATTTAAAGGGATCCCCGTTTCTATGTAATCGCCCATTCCCGTCTCCCGTTCAATCGTCAGAAGCGCGCCAATCCGGCGTTTCGCCATATATTTAATCGCTTTTGTAATCGCATCAATCGTTTTCTGCTGCTGCTCTTCCTCAGGTGTTCCGCTCCTCGAAAAAAAGCGCCCCCGCCCCAGCTGTTCCAGCGCTCTCCTCAATTCAGGCTGGAAGATGATAATGATCGCCAGGAACCCCCATGTGATCGCCTGGTCAACCAGCCACTGCAGGGTGCTTAATCCTAAATATTGACTGGCCAGCCTGACGAGAACAATGACCACGATTCCCTTTAAAAGCTGAACCGCTTTTGTTCCGCGGATGACCATCATTAATTTATATATTACGTACCAAACAAGGAGAATATCAACGGCATCGCCGAGGTACTGCAAGAAAGGGATATCCTCAAAAGCCATTTCCTCGTCCTCCAAGAATTCAGTCATTAGTAAGGTTAATATGTTTCAAAATGGTATGATCTATTATTTTTACATATACAGAGGCTATTATAGCACAAATTGATTTTCCAAGTGAAATGGCGGCCCCTCATAAAAAAAGAGCAAAGCTCATTCGCCCGCTTTGCTCTACTCTTTAGACTCCTTCACGCCAAAAACCGATTTTCCGGTCGATTTGATCTTATACCACATCCAGTCAAACACCTCGTTGATCTCATGGATCTGACCGGTGACTTGTCCTGCTGAAGCCGTATATTTTTCACCATTAACAATCGTGACATCGCCGTCGACTTTGCCCTCTATAATCAGCTTTCCGTTTTTCACGGTCACATCGCCTTTGACAACTTCGCCTTCAGGTACGATGACCGTGTTGTTTTTCACCACGAGATTGGGCTGGCTGGATACGCTGAAATCCTGATCATTTTTCCAGCTGGAGAAAAAGCTGCCGCCCATCAAAATTGCAAATAAAGCTGCCGCCACTAAAAACGGATGGGCTTTAAGCCACCTATTAATCGATACCGTCCGTTTTTCCTTCGGCAGGTTCGCCAGCACATCAGCTGTAAAGTTCGCCGGAGCTGTAAGATGCGACGTGCTCTGGACAAGAGCGATGGATTTTTCCATTTCATGAAGGTGCTTTTTGCAGCCTTCACATGATTGGAGGTGCTCTTTTAATTGCGATTCATCTTCCGGTAGTATGTCTCCGTCAAGGTATTTATGCATAAGCTGAACAATATGCTCCGGACAGCTCATTTCATCACCCCACTTAAAGATCCCTTAATTGTTTTCTGAGAGCCTCTCTGCCCCTGTGTATCCTCGTTTTCACCGTACCTACGGGAATATTGAGAATTTCACTGATCTCAATGAGTGAGAGCTCATCAATGTACTTTAATACGATGACCGTCCTGTATTTATCGGGAAGCCTTAAGATTTTTTCCTGGATGGTGCTGTGCAGCTCCAAAGAAACCACTTCATCCTCTGGAAGCGCAACATCCGCCGCAACCTGGGAATACATCGTCAGTCCTTCAGTCCCCGCCACCTCTGCATCCAAGTAATAGTCCGGCTTTTTTTTACGGATACGATCGATGGTCAAATTGGTTGCGATTCGATAAAGCCATGTGGAAAATTTCCGGTTGATATCAAAACTGTCGATATTCACGTATGCTCTGATAAACGCTTCCTGCGCAATATCTTCCGCCTCATGCGCATTGCCGAGCATACGGTAGCAAAGCTGATAAATTTTGTCTTTGTAAATATCCACGATGTCTGCAAATGCGTTACGATCGCCTTTTTTCACCTGTTTGATTCTTTTTTTAATCATTGTTTCCATATTTATCTAACCTCTGCCTTCACCGGTCTTTATGTATACGAATTGATTTTTATAAGGTTTCATTAAATTCATAAAAATAGTTTATCAAATTTTTGGCAGGGTGTAGATGCTTTGACAGGGATCATGCGCTTAATATTAGCTTAAAATTATTATACAACCTAAATATTATGAAGTTGAGACTTCTTCGTAAAAAAAAGCAGCCAGAGGCCGCTCTTCAACCGTATTTAAAGCAGCTTTTCGCCAAACAGCGATCCCATTAAGGCGACAGCCGCTTCCGCCGTCCTGTTTTTCTCATCCAATATCGGGTTGACTTCGACAAACTCAGCGGACGTAATCAACTTCGATTCCTCAAGCATTTCCATCGCCAGGTGGCTTTCCCTGTAGCTGATGCCTCCCGCCACCGGGGTGCCGACACCCGGCGCATCGTTCGGATCAAGCGCGTCTAAATCGAGTGACAGATGGACACCGTCCGTTCTGCCGCGCAAATAGTCTATCGTTTCTTCCATCACCCTCGTCATGCCGAGGCGGTCGATTTCATGCATTGTATACACTTTGATCCCTTTGTCGCGAATCAATTCTTTTTCCCCGTCATCAAGTGACCTTGCACCGATGATGACGATGTTCTCCGCTTTAATTTTCGTTTCTTTTCCATAGATGCCTGTCAGCCCTTCATGGCCGATCCCCAGGCTGATGGCGAGCGGCATACCGTGAATATTGCCTGAAGGAGACGTTTCTTTCGTATTTAAATCAGCATGGGCATCATACCAGATCACACCCAGGTTTTGATAATGCTTCACAAGGCCGGCCAGCGTTCCGATCGCAATGCTGTGGTCACCGCCCAGCACGAGCGGAAAAGCACCTGAAGCCACGATCTTATCAACGGTCTCAGCAAGTTTTGCACTCGCTTTTGTAATCGCTTTCAAGTTTCTCAGCTCTTCAGCTGCCGGCTCCCCGCCTTCTTTCTCATCTTCTCTTTGCCCGATCGTCATATCGCCGAGGTCTTCAATATCCTGACAAAGGCTTTCCAACCGTTCATTAACACCGGCACAGCGAATCGCGCTCGGTCCCATATCGACTCCCCGCCTCAGCTGACCGAGATCCATCGGTACGCCGATCATAGAAATCTGCTGTTTTAACATATGATATCCCCCTTTCAGACCTTCATTGTACCTTCCCATTCAGAATTGACTCAACAAGACATTTTTTTGAATAGTTATACAAAAAAGACAAAATAAAAAGGACATCCGAACAGGATGTCCAAAAACTGGGCTAGCTGGATTCGAACCAGCGCATGACGGAGTCAAAGTCCGTTGCCTTACCGCTTGGCTATAGCCCAAAAATGGTGGAGGGGGACGGATTCGAACCGCCGAACCCTGAGGGAGCGGATTTACAGTCCGCCGCGTTTAGCCACTTCGCTACCCCTCCACAAACAGTGCCGGCCAGAGGACTTGAACCCCCAACCTACTGATTACAAGTCAGTTGCTCTACCAATTGAGCTAGACCGGCATGATATGGTATCTTATGCAATTACCGGCACGGTTGTGACAATAACCGATCCGAAAAAAATGGTGGAGGATGACGGGATCGAACCGCCGACCCTCTGCTTGTAAGGCAGATGCTCTCCCAGCTGAGCTAATCCTCCGCAGTACAGGACGTACAAGTGCATGCGTTGCAACAGGACGTTGCGATCTTAGCATGCCTTCCTTGCCTTTAAAAGTACAGGTACACGTTGCAACAGGACGTTGCGCTTTTAGCATGACTTCCTTTAAAAAGCTTCGATGTAAACCTGATGCTTTTTAGCGTGCTGTCCAAAAAAATGGTGACCCGTACGGGATTCGAACCCGTGTTACCGCCGTGAAAGGGCGGTGTCTTAACCACTTGACCAACGGGCCATCAGCGTATTTCAAGCAGCTCTCGTAAAGCTGACAAAAGTTATTATATACAGGTTCCTCCCTATTTGTAAAGGGGTAAATTAAAATTTTTATTTTCAAATTTTTTATTCATAGACACTGAGAAAAACGCGGAAATTTTGTTTAAAATAGAGCTATCTGATGTGCAAGAGAGGGGACACGAAAAATGATACTGGTGAGTTCATGTCTGGCCGGGGTGGAATGCCGCTATAACGGATCGCACAGCTATGTCGGGAAAATCAATAAGCTTGTTGAAGAAAAAAGAGCGGTGATTGCTTGTCCCGAGCTGCTCGGCGGATTTCAAACGCCAAGGGAACCGGCCGAAGTTATAGGCGGGACGGGAGAAGACGTTTTAGACGGCAGGGCGGTGATCAAGACACAATCGGGAAAAGACGTAACAGACCTGTATATAAAAGGGGCTTACCTAACATTGGAGATGGCAAGGCAAATCAAGGCTGATACGATCGTGCTGAAGGAAAACAGCCCGTCTTGCGGCAGCGGCCATATATATGATGGAAGTTTCTCAAGCCAAAAAATAGCCGGCAACGGTGTGACGGCGGCGCTTCTGAAAAAAGAAGGCTTCCGCGTAATTTCCGAACACCAAATAGACGAGCTGTAATACCTGAACATAAGCGCAGTTCATCTGCGCTTTATTTTATTTCGGCAATCCGATGTTTAGAACTTCATTGAAATAAAATTTTAATATTTATCTTTTGTTATTGAAATAATATTCCATCCTTAATATACTGAAAATTAAGAAATATATGCACTTCATATTCAGGAGGAGTTGTCGATGGAAAACAGCCATTTAGGTTCCTTAACGACCGAACGCCGGAATGAAAGATCCAGTCGCATTCACCAGGCAAAGACGATTGATATTTTGAAAATCATCAATGATGAAGACAAAACGGTGGCCGAAGCTGTACAAGACGTCTTACCAGAAGTTAAGACCGCCGTTGACTTTGCCGTCGGGTCGTTAAAGAAAGGGGGACGGATCATCTACATCGGTGCCGGTACAAGCGGGAGGCTCGGCGTACTCGATGCAGCTGAATGCCCGCCGACGTTCAGCATATCTCCCGAGTCGGTCATTGGCATCATTGCAGGAGGAGAAAAAGCTTTGTACAAAGCCGTCGAAGGAGCTGAAGATCACGAGGCATTCGGCAGACGGGATTTAGAAGCCGTTAACCTCTCAAACAATGATACCGTCATCGGAATCGCCGCCAGCGGCCGGACTCCGTACGTTCTCGGCGCTTTAAAGTATGCCAGGGAAACAGGCGCCAAGACCGTCTCACTGACATGCAACGAAAACTCGGCGATCAGCCAGGCGTCAGAACACAGCATAGAAGTGGTCGTCGGCCCTGAAGTTATTGCCGGGTCGACGAGAATGAAAGCCGCAACCGCTCATAAAATGATTTTAAACATGATCTCAACGGCGGCTATGATCAAAATGGGAAAAGTCTATGAAAACCTCATGGTAGACGTAAAAGTAAGCAATGACAAATTAAAGGAGCGGGCGATTCGCATCATCCAAACGGTCACAGATGTTCCAAAAGAAACGGCGGCACTAGCGTTAGAAAAATCCCATAACCAGGTCAAAACCGCCATCCTCATGGTGAAAACAAACGAAGATGCGGCCGCTGTCGAAAAACTGCTGGAGAAATCAGAAGGCGATATCGAAAAGGCGCTATCCATTTATGAACAACAATCTTAAATAAGAAAGGAAGAAACAATGGCTGCAGGAGGATTGGAAATCATTCAAAATATGCTTCACAAATTGCCGCAATCTGAACGAAAACTTGCCGAATACATTTTGAAAAACCCACACGAGGTCGTAAACGGCACCATTCAAGAGGTGAGCTCTTCGGCAAAGACAAGCGGGGCGGCGGCAATACGGCTCTGCAAATCTCTGGGGCTGAAAGGCTTTCAAGATTTAAAAATGAGGGTCGCCGGCGATTTAATGAAACCGTCTGATCAAGGATACCGCGATATCGAACCGCAGGAGCCGCTCCATTCAATCGTTCAAAAAACAACCAGCAATTCGATTCAGGCGATTCGCGATACCTTTGAAAACATTGACCACGAAGATCTTCAAAAAGCGATTCAAATACTGATCAACGCAGAAACGGTTCATTTTTGCGGGATCGGGGCTTCAGGAATCGTCGCACAAGATGCCCAGCAGAAATTTTTGCGCATCAATAAAAAAGCCACCGCTTTTAGTGATATGCATCTTGTCGCGACATTAATCGCCAATGCCGGCGAGAATGACGTTCTGTTTGCCATATCCCATTCAGGAGAGACGCATGAAATCGCCAATGCAGTCAGACTTGCCAAAAAACATGGCATTAAAACCATTGGACTGACGCGGTTTGGACAGTCTGCTGTCTCTTCATTAAGCGATATCGCCCTGTATACGTCATGCTCAAATGAAGCGCCGTTTCGCAGCGCCGCCACCTCCTCTCGTTTAACTCAGCTTTACATGATTGACATTCTGTTTTTAGGCATAGCCGCGGAGCGCTACGAGGACATCATTCAATATATTGATCAAACAAAAGCGGCTATCCACATGATGGGAATGAGCGAATTGTAAATAAGGGGGATATAAAATGAGCGATGAGAAAAAATATGCCGGCCTTGCAAAATTGATTTTACAACACATCGGCGGCCCGTCTAACGTCGCGGATTATACCCATTGTATGACGCGCCTGCGCATCACGCCTGTCAACAGTCAAAAAACCGACATCGGCTCAATCAAAGCGCTTGAAGGCGTGATTGGCGTCGTTGAGGAGGAAACGCTTCAGATTATCCTAGGCACTGGCGTCGTACAGCACGTATCAGACGAGTTCGGGAAGCTGCTTCAATCCGCGGAACACGTTGACTTAAAACAATCCGCAGCCAAACATAAAGCGGAGGTTTCCAAGAAAAACGCGACGCCTTTTAAGTTGTTTCTTCGGCGGATCGCAAGCATTTTTATACCGCTGATCCCCGCTTTGGTTGCCTCAGGCTTGATTACCGGAATCACCAAAGCCGTTATCCAAGCCGGCTGGCTCGCTGAAACATCACAAACCGCCATTATTTTAACGGTAATAGGTTCAGGTTTATTTACGTATTTGGGCATCCTGGTCGGGGTCAATACGGCGAAAGAATTCGGCGGCTCCCCCGCACTCGGCGGATTAGCCGGTATTTTAATCATTAACCCGGCCGTTGGTGATATTTCGCTTTTCGGTGAAGCGCTTTTGCCGGGACGCGGCGGTTTAATTGGCATTTTATTCGCAGCCGCATTTATCGCTTTTCTCGAAAAACGGATCAGGCGCCTTGTACCTCATTCACTCGACATCATCATCACACCTACAATCTCCCTTCTCATCACAGGAATCGTCACTTACGTTGTCTTCATGCCTGTCGGCGGCTTGATATCCGACGCCATTACGTCAGGACTTCTCGCCATCTTAGATCTCGGCGGCATAATCGCCGGCTTTGTACTGGGGGCCACCTTCCTTCCGCTCGTCGTAACCGGACTGCACCAAGGATTGACACCGGTTCATATGGAATTAATCCATTCAATCGGCGATGACCCGCTGCTGCCGATTTTGGCCATGGGGGGCGCAGGTCAAGTAGGCGCCGCTTTTGCGATCTATTTCAAAACGAAAAAAGCAAAGCTCAAAAGAGCGATTGCCGGCGGACTGCCGTCAGGCCTGCTCGGAATCGGTGAACCGCTCATATTCGGTGTGACCCTTCCACTCGGACGTCCGTTTTTAACCGCGTGCCTCGGCGCCGGAGTAGGCGGAGCCTTTCAAGCGTATTTCAAAATCGCGACCGTATCGATAGGCGTATCAGGTCTCCCTTTGTCGTTTTTGGTCCATACCCACCAGGTTCTTTTGTATATTCTCGGTTTGTTTATTTCCTATGCTGCCGGGTTTGCCTTAACATATTTCTTTGGTTTTAAAGACGATATGGCAGTTGAATTTAATTAAACGTTTGTTTAAAATTCCCACTATACATTTTTTGACAGAAAGGAGTGAAGCAAGCTGAAAAAGTTTATGATCAGCGCTGCCGCATCGTCCCTATTGTTGCTGACATGCTTTTTCCCGCTTCCGTCATCAGCACAGACTGCCATTGCGAACGAGACAACAGAGCGGCTGACATATCCCGTATTAACGAAGGCGAAAACGCCTGAAGAAGCCGGTTTTTCTTCGGAAAAGCTTAAAGCTGTGGACCGTCTGATCGAACAGGATGTCAAAGCGGGCTTTCCCGGGGCTGCCCTGATTTTGATAAAAGACGGAAAAATCGTCAAAAAAGAAGCATACGGCTACAAGCTGAAATACGACGGCCTCTCGACGCTCAAACATCCAAAAAAAATGAAAACAAACACGATGTTCGACCTCGCCTCCAATACAAAAATGTATGCCGTCAATTTTGCCTTACAGCATTTAGTGAGCACCGGAAAGCTTGACTTGAACAAAAACATTTCACATTATCTTCCTGATTTCAAAGATCACCCGGAAGACGATGTAAAGGGAAAAAACCGGCTCCGCGTCATTGATTTGCTCCACCATAACGCAGGCTTCCCTGCAAGCTGGAACTATTACGACCCGAAAGCAGCCGGACACCTCTACTCTCAATCACGGAGCAAAACGCTTGAATATCTTGTCAAAACCCCCTTGTCATATGAACCCGGCACAAAACAAATTTACAGCGACATCGACTATATGCTCCTCGGGCTGATCATAGAAAAAGTCACAAACGAGCGTTTAGATACCTTTGTTGAAAATCAATTTTACCGGCCGCTCGGGTTGCGGCATACTTTGTTTAATCCGCTCCAAAAGGGCTTTAAACCATCGCATTTTGCAGCTACGGAACGAATGGGAAACACCAGAGACGGTATCATCTCGTTTCCAAATATCAGAACTTACACGCTTCAAGGGGAAGTCCACGATGAAAAGGCATTCTATTCAATGGAAGGCGTCTCTGGGCATGCCGGCCTGTTTTCCACCGTTGACGACGCAGCAGTGCTCCTTCAAGTCATGCTGAACGGCGGCGGTTACGGGAAACAGCATCTATTCAGCCGTTCGGTCATTTCACAATTTACTGAGCCGTCAAAAACAAATCCCACATATGGACTAGGATGGCGGCTTAACGGCAATACCGATATGGAGTGGATGTTCGGCAAGCACGCCAGCAACAAGGCATACGGCCATACCGGCTGGACGGGAACTGTTACTATTATCGATCCCGTGTATCAAATCGGCATTGTGTTGTTAACCAATAAAAAACACTCTCCTGTCATCGATCCTAAAGAAAACCCGAATCAATTCGAAGGTGATGCATTTGCAACCGGAAAGTACGGCAGCGTCATTACAGCTATTTACGAAGCGTTACATCACCAATAGGAGGCGACCCTTATATGAAAAGATTTCTTCAATGCGCGTTGATTGCATTGCTGTTATCGTCTCTCGCTTTGCAGCCCGCCGCTCGCGAAGCAGAAGCGAAACAGCAGCCGGAACAGCACCTCAAACAAATGGTCAGCAGCATGTCGCTTGAAGAGAAAATCGGACAAATGCTGATGCCTGACTTTAGAAACTGGAAGAAAAAAGGGGAAGCGAACGCCAAAGGATTAACAAAAATGAATGACGAAGTCGCGGGAATTATTGCAAAATACCGGCTCGGCGGCGTTATTCTTTTTGCTGAAAACGTCACAGGCACAGAGCAGACTGTACGGTTAACGGACGGCCTGCAAAAAGCCAGCCCTGACATTCCGCTCTTTATCACGATCGATCAGGAAGGCGGGATTGTCACCAGACTCGAATCAGGCACAAACCTGCCCGGCAATATGGCAGTCGGAGCGTCGAGAAGCAGCAAAAACGCCTTCAGATCAGGAAAAATCATCGGAAAAGAATTATCATCACTGGGCATTAACGTGAACTTCAGTCCTGTACTTGATGTTAACAACAATCCCGGCAACCCCGTCATCGGCGTTCGTTCTTTCAGTTCCAAGCCTGAGCTGACTTCAAAGCTCGGCATCCAGATGATGAAGGGCCTGCAGGACGAGCAAATGATCGCTACAGCAAAGCACTTTCCCGGACACGGCGATACAGCGGTTGACAGTCATTACGGATTGCCGCTTGTTCCGCATGATGAAAAAAGGCTGAGAAGTGTTGAACTTGCGCCATTTCAAAAAGCGATCGATGCCGGGATTGACATGATCATGACAGCGCATGTCCAGTTCCCCGCCTTTGACAATACAACCTATAAAAGTAAAAAAGACGGCGAGGACATCATGGTGCCTGCAACACTTTCCAAAAAAGTCATGACAGACCTTCTCCGCAAAGACCTCGGCTTTAAGGGCGTTGTCGTAACAGACGCTTTAAATATGAAAGCCATTTCTGATAATTTCGGACAGGAAGAAGCCGTCGTCATGGCTGTTAAAGCAGGAGTCGACATCGCCCTCATGCCCGCGCAAGTCACATCGCTTGAGACCGAAAAAAATCTGGCGCGTGTGTTCGAAGCTCTTCTGACAGCCGTTAAAAAAGGTGAGATCCCTATCGAACAGATCGATCAGTCGGTGGAGCGAATCCTTCAATTAAAAATAAACCGTGGTATCATCGATCACACCGGCTCCGAACCGCTTCAGAAAAAAATCAAATACGCCTTGAAAACGGTCGGCAGCAACAAACACGTGAAATCCGAAAGGAAAATGGCAAGAGAAAGCGTCACCATCCTTAAAAACGACAAAAGCACCTTGCCATTCAAACCGAAAAAAGGAGACACCGTCCTCATTCTCGCCCCATACGAAGAGCAAACAGCAGCAATCGCCAAAACCATCAGCAAAATAAAGAAAAACATTAAGGTGGTCGAATATCGATTTGCAGAAAAAACGTTTGATGAAGAGATTCAAAAGAAAATTGACGAAGCCGATTATGTCATCACAGGATCATACGTCATCAAAAACGATCCTGTTGTGAATGACGGTGTCATTGATGACAGCATTCAAGACTCAAGCAAGTGGGCAACTGCTTTTCCGCGCGCCGCCATGAAATACGCTCAGGCAAACGGGAAAAAATTTGTCTTAATGAGCTTGCGAAACCCTTATGACACGGCAAATTTTGAAGAAGCTTCTGCCGTGATCGCAGTATACGGCTTTAAAGGCTATGTAAACGGGCGCTTCAGGCAGCCGAATATCCCGGCCGGAGTGGAAGTTATCTTCGGAAAGGCAAAGCCTAAAGGAACATTGCCCGTAGACATTCCTTCGGTCACACGCCCCGGAGAAACCCTTTACCCGTTCGGCTACGGGTTGAATATTAAAAACGGCAAGCCGCTTCACAAAGGAGGGTCATGATGAGAAAAAAAGCGATCTGGCTGCTTGCGGGAATGTTTGTCTTCAGTACATTAACCGCAGCAGCGGCCTTTCCGGACAAAGAAAAGAGGGCAAAGGTCTCACCGGGTATTGAAGTGATCATGAAAAAGAAAAGCATATTAAAAGGAAAAAGGGTCGGTCTCATCACAAATCCAACCGGTGTCAATTCAGCATTAATAAGCAGCATCGATTTGCTTCACCAAGCCCCCGGTATTGAGCTGACCGCTCTCTATGGACCAGAGCACGGTGTAAGGGGAGACGCTCAAGCCGGCGATAAGGTTGACTCTTATATTGATGAAAAAACCGGTCTCCCCGTCTACAGCCTTTACGGAGATACGAGAAAACCGACACCGGAGATGTTGAAAAACGTTGACGTCCTGCTATTTGACATCCAGGATGTCGGAACTCGGTTTTACACTTACATTTACACAATGGCATATGCGATGGAGGCGGCAAAAGAAAACGGCATTCCATTCATAGTTCTTGACCGGCCAAACCCGCAAAACGGCTTAAAAATTGAAGGACCTGTCCTTGATCCGAATTATTCTTCATTTGTCGGAATGTATCCCATTCCTTTAAAGCACGGAATGACCGCAGGAGAACTGGCAAAGCTGTTTAATGATGAATTTAACATCGGCGCCGATTTAACCGTCATTAAGATGAAAGGCTGGAAGCGGCAGATGTTCTTTGAAGACACTGGTCTTCCTTTCGTCCTGCCGTCCCCGAACATGCCGACGCCGGATACGGGCATCGTCTACCCGGGCACAGGTTTAATTGAAGGAACCAATATGTCTGAAGGAAGGGGCACGACAAAGCCATTTGAATTAATTGGTGCGCCCTACATGAAAAGTACGGAGCTCGCTGAAAAATTAAACGGTCTGAAGCTTCCTGGCGTCCGATTCAGAGCCGCCTCGTTCACTCCGACATTTTCAAAGCATCAAAATAAACTGTGCCACGGGGTAGAACTTTACGTGACAAACAGGTCCGCTTTTAAGCCTGTAAATACCGGTATCGCGATCATCAAAACCGTCCATGACCTCTACCCGGACGACTTTGAGTTCCTCCCTTCAGGTAATTTCAACCGTCTGATCGGGAATGGATGGGTCAAAGCTATGATTGAACAAGGCGCTTCAATTGATGAAATCGTCAATAAATACGAAGCAGATCAAAAACGGTTTATGAATATCAGAAAGAAGTATTTGCTTTATTAGGAAGAGCGGGATCCGCTCTTCTTTATTTTTTTAGACTGTTCAATGATTCTCATCTCATGTAAGATATGTAAAACTGCCTTTAGGGCGGGAAGGTCATTTTAAAGGGGAGAGACATCAGATGGAATTTTACCTTGTGGATGTGTTTGCAGAAACAAAATATACAGGAAACCAGCTCGCTGTTTTTAAAACAGAAAAAAACCTATCAAGTGATGAAATGCAAAAAATAGCCAGGGAAATCAATTTTTCCGAGACAACATTTATATTAGGGAAACAGGAAAACAGCGGATATGATGTCCGAATCTTCACCCCGGAAAAAGAAATTCCTTTTGCAGGACATCCAACGCTGGGCACAGCGTTTATCATAAAGAATGAAATCGAAACTGAACCATCTTCAAGCGTCATTTTAAATGTTCGAGCAGGTGCAATACCGGTGACGTTTGACAAAGGTGAAGATCAGATCATTTGGATGAAGCAAAATCCGCCTGTATTTAATCGAACTTTTAATAAAGAAATGATGGCAGAAGTACTCGGAATCGACACATGCGATATGGATTCGAATTTCCCAATACAAGAGGTTTCCACAGGTCTGCCAGCAGTTATCATCCCGTTAAATTCACTAAGTGCAGTTAAAAAATGCAAAATCCACAAGGATCTGTTTGAAGCTTTTATGAAAGAAACAGAAGCCAGTCTGCTCGTTTTTTCTACGGAAACCTATCATGAACAAAATCACATCAATACACGAGTTTTTTGCGACTGTCTCAGCGTTCCCGAAGATCCGGCAACAGGCAGCGCAATCGGGGATCTCGCAGGATATTTACTGCATCACGGTTATTTTAATCAAAATGAGCTCAGCATAAGGGTTGAACAAGGGTTTGAAATAAACCGGCCTTCCCTCCTTTTTATTGAAGCGCACACAACGGAAAACAGCACAGAGATTCACGTCGGGGGCAACGTCCACCTGATCGCAAAAGGAACTTGGCGAACTTGAACACAACGCGGGAAAGCGGTTTTTAAATATTAAAAAGAAGCAACCGCTGACGGCCTGCGAAAAGCGGCGACTAACCAAATCACATTCACGATCGCTAACAGAATGCAATGGCCTGCGACGCCCAATAAAGCAGAAGCATATCCGCCAAAAGCGCCAATCAACATGACCACTGGAATCATGGTCAGCATGATGATTAATCCAATTACGCAAAGAACAGCCATTACAAACTTCATCGCATCAAACCCGGCCATATAAACAGCGAGGGGCAGGATATAAAAGAGTAAAACGGTTCCGATAGCCGCCCACATCCCCAAAGTGCCAAACTCATTAGCATGAGGGCCTGAATGAGCGAGCGGAGAAAGAGAAGCTGTCACTAATAAAGAACAAAACAAAAATGCGGAAATTAAAGTCCAAATCATCACACTTACTCTATTGGTTTTCATTGTTTTTCACTCCTGTAAGGTTTAAGTCTGCCAACTATGAGGGCAGACCCGTTTTTTTGTCCAAATGATACGTTTTTTTCAGCTCGCTTCTTGCAAGCAAATGCCCAAATAGCGCAGCCAGGATCTGCTGAAACAGCATGCCGATGACAACAGGAACCGCCACTTGCGGCGGAAAAAACCCGGTGGCCAACACAGCACCCGCGCTAATATTCCGCATTCCTCCGGTAAAAATTAAAGCCACGATTTCCTCCTGGGGCCGTTTCATCAGCCGACCGATCAGCCAAGCTGTCAGGTAGCCTGTAAATGCCACCAAAAAAACCGTAACGGCTATCGTTAAAAACTTTAAATCGACGTTTTTCAGGTAAGGAGCGACCACTGAGCTGTTAATCGCCACCACGGCGCCTAACCCGATTTTCGAAAATGGAGCGCAATTCGCGCTTAAACGCGCTGTCCGCTCCGGTATTGAAAATTGATTGACGAGCATTCCTAATAAAGAAGGAATCACAATCATTCCGACTAAACCTTTCATCATACCGATCACATCCATTTCAACATGCGCTCCGGCCAGAATGGAAAGACTGAACGGAACGATGAAAGGCGAAAGAATCGTGTCCACTAAAATAATCGATAGAGTTAAGCCGATGTTTCCTTTATACATGGCAGCCCAAATCATACTCGTAATCCCCGTCGGGATGACAACACCGAGGGTAAGACCCGTAATCGTCAATGAATCTCCGCTAAACACAAGATGCCCCGTGCTCCATGCCAGAACAGGCATAAATAAGTGTAAAACAAATAAAGCGAGAAGCATCGGCAAGGGATGAACCATCGCTGTTTTCAGCGACTGAAAATTTGCCCCAAGGCTGCCGGCAAACGTCATAAATGCAAAAATCCACGGCACAAGACCCGCCAGCCCATTTAAGTAATCCGCAAGCAACACCCCGCTGACAACACTTAAAGGCGTCAGTAAAGGCATAATCTTACCAAGTGTTTTATTGATCGTCTGAAGCATAGATGTAAAACGCCCGCTCTCTTTAAATCGAATTTACATTCATTATAACAAAAGATGGAATATCAAAACAGGAAGGGAATACAGAAGAAGACAGCAAGATGAAGAAGCAGCTTTTAGGCATAATGAGCTGAGCTTTTTTTATAGGGGAACACGGTTAAAATGGCCTCCATCTTAAATATTCTGATCTGCTGTTTTTGGAAGCAAAATGCTTTTACATAACCGTTTTTAATTTCTTTCACGAGAATCGCCCGTTTAGAAAAACTGCTTTCTTTCATGTAAATGATTTCTACCGGAAAACCGTCTTCCATTGAACGATACAACAGCTTATTCATCGTCTCACCTCTCATCTTTATTTTATACGAACGTTTGTTCTTGATCAAGTCTAAACGAAATGTAAATTTTGGCATTTTCCGAGTCCATGTATGAAAATATTAGCATTTTGAAGAAACTTTTTAAGGGGTTATTGCGTCAGTAAATACGTCACATATAAAAGAAGGAGTACCCGCCATGGCAAGAACATACAGAACGCGAATAAAGAAAAGAAAAAAGCAGAAAACAAAAAGAAGGCTCATCATATTTTCCTTTCTGCTTGTTTGTGGATTAATTTATCTTGCACTTCCAAGCGGTATGCGAGATCACCAAGAAAACCAACTGCAGGCAACTGAAAAAAAAGAACAGCCTGAAGTAAAGAAGAAGACAAATCAAAGTGAAACAAAAAAGAACCCTGTCATCACAAAAAATGATAATGCTCAATTGGATCAATATTTAAAAAGCATTGGATTCAGCGGCACAGCATTAATTGTAGAAGATGGAAAAGTTGTGACAAGCAAAGGGTATTTATATGCAAACCGCGAGGAAATGATCCCCAATACACCGGACACCGTCTTTTATGTAGGGTCATCACAAAAAGCAATTATTGCAACGGCAATTTTACAGCTTGAGGAAAAAGGATTGCTATCAGTAAATGACCCTGTTTCTAAGTATCTTCCTGACTTTCCAAACGGTTCAAAGATCACCCTTTATCATTTCTTGACACATACATCAGGGATTAGGGGACACAAAGAAGGTCACGGATATATTTCGCCGGAAGATTTAATTAAAGATATCGAAAAACGGGGCGTAAAATACCCAACTGGGAAATGGGATTATAGAGACTCCAATTACTCGGTTCTGGCATACATTGTTTCCATGGTAAGCGGTGAACCAGTCGACCAATACATCAAAAAGCATGTTTTTAAACCTGCGGGTATGAAACACGCAGGCTTTTATAAAACATTTGCTAAAGAGTCAAATCCGTCGACAGGGTATAAATTAAACCCGCAAAAAGAGCTTTATACGCCTGACATGCCGAATTTATCACAGCTTTACGGGGCCGGTGATATTTATATGACCGCTTATGATATGTATCTGTTTGATAAGGCGCTTTACGAAAGAAAAATCATTTCCAATGAAAGTTTTATGAAAATGTTTACGCCGAACAAAGCAACATACGGCATGGGATTTTATGTGTCACCGGGAAGCTATTCTAGTCACGGTGTCATGCCCGGCTACAACATATTAAACAGCTTCAGTCTGACAGGAAGCAGATACGTCATTCTATTTTCAAACATCCAAAACAACATTAAGTCTTTTGGCAGTGTGAATAATCGAATCTTCTCTATTTTAAATGGATTTTAAACATGTTCAAACAAGCTCTCTGACTCGGATGACAGAGGGCTTGTTTGAATAACAGAGAAAGTTTTTACAGCTAAAAGGGATCTTAATTATCAATGTAGAAGATAGATGATAAATGAATTTTCAATATAAAGGAAGGTCGTCATGTCATTATTAACGTTTAGCAAAATCTTGACCATTATAGGCGTTGCAGCATTATTTATATGGACTTTTAAAGACTCAAAACAGCATGAACCTGATACGTTAAAGTACGGGAGTTATATGTTGTCTCTTCTTGTCTTTGAAGTCACACTGAACGTTTTATGGGGATAAAAATAAAAGCAGGCATTTAGCCTGCTTTTATACATTCAATAAGTCTGAAGCAAAATATTGCAAAAACAAAAAAAGCTTTCTCCACCTTAGGAGAAACCTTGTCATATCAACGTATTCACTTAAGCTTCCAAGCGGGCTCGAACCGCTGACCTCTTCCTTACCATGGAAGTGCTCTACCTGCTGAGCTATGGAAGCATTGGCTCCGCAGGCAGGATTCGAACCTGCGACCGATCGGTTAACAGCCGATAGCTCTACCACTGAGCTACTGCGG
This sequence comes from Bacillus sp. LB7, assembly GCF_030449715.1. Classification (NCBI taxonomy): domain Bacteria; kingdom Bacillati; phylum Bacillota; class Bacilli; order Caryophanales; family Bacillaceae; genus Bacillus; species Bacillus sp. LB7. The sequence goes on along the minus strand of NZ_JASGCA010000013.1, from coordinate 327 downwards.
AATAAAATAAGCTTCAATTCATGCAGGGTAAAGATATATAAACAGCTTGGCGGCGTCCTACTCTCACAGGGGGAAGCCCCCAACTACCATCGGCGCTGAAGAGCTTAACTTCCGTGTTCGGCATGGGAACGGGTGTGACCTCTTCGCTATCGCCACCAAACTATGCCTTCAGGACGAAGGTACTGGGCGTTCCTCACAGGATGTGAGGGGCTTTAGCCGAGTGTCCTTGCCTTTGGCTTTCTGAGAGGTGTTCTCTCAAAACTAGATAACGGTCAGACATTTCACAAACATTTAGGTTAAGTCCTCGATCGATTAGTATCTGTCAGC